>JAZNNH010000033.1:0-4134 GCA_045580105.1 Eubacteriales bacterium
CCTCCGACTTGTGTTACCGCAGGAATTTTGCCGCAGAATGGAAGCCATTCTCGGCGAAGACACAGGCGCTTTTTTGGCGGCGCTCGACCGTACTCCCTCCCGCGCACTTCGCTTTGACCCGAACAAGATCAGCCACGAAGAGCTCTCCACCGCCTTCGGCGCTTATCTCGGCGAAGCCCTGCCCTTCGGCGAACACGCCTACCGCTTTACCCTTGAGGGCATCGGCAACCACCCCTATCACCACGGGGGCGCGATCTACGTTCAAGAGCCGGCAGCTATGGCACCGGTCTTTGCCTTGCCGAATACAAACGCCCGGCGAATTCTCGATGTTTGTGCCGCGCCGGGCGGAAAAACGCTGCAAGCCGCGGCGCTCATTTTAGCGGAAGACGGCGTGATCGTTTGCAACGAGCCGGATTCGGCACGCAGACGAGTGCTGATGCAAAACTTGGAGCGATGCGGTCTTGCCCGCTGTCAGGTAACGGGCTTTGACGCAAGGCAACTTCCCGCTTGCTTTCACGAACAATTCGATCTGATTGTGTGCGATGCCCCTTGCTCGGGCGAGGGCATGATGCGCAAGCACGAAGAGGCAGCAAGAAGCTGGAATATGGAAAACGTCCTGCTTTGCGCCGCACGCCAAAAAGAAATTCTTGCCGCGGGCTATCGTGCCCTTGCCCCCGGCGGCATTCTTCTCTATTCCACTTGCACTTGGGCACCGGAGGAAAACGAAGAGGTCGTTTCCGACTTCCTTGCCGCGCACCGCGACTGTCACCTGCTTCCCGTGTCGCCTGCGGTAAAGACCGTTTCCGCCCCCGGCATCTGCCCGAACGATTCTGAATTTGATCTGCACCTTACCCGCCGCTTTTATCCCCATCTTTTCGACGGCGAGGGACAGTTTGTTGCGATTTTGCAAAAAGAGGGCGAAGCGCCCGAAACACCGCAAACCGCAAAGAAAAAACAAAAGAAGGAACGCAAGGTAAGCCCCAAAGAAAAAGAAAACGAAGCGTGCGTGCGCGCCTTTTTCGAGCAGGCACTGAAGTGCGAGCCCGATTTTCCGCTTCTGTTCCGCGATCAGGACGCCTATCTTGTCCCCCCCGGCGGCATTGACCCCGAACTGTGCGTATCCCCCGGCGTTTTGGTGGGTACGGTGCAAAAGGGTCGCCTTGTCCCCCACCACCGTTTCTTTTTATCCTTTGCCGACCTCTTTTCTCTTTCCGTTCGCCTCACCCCCGACGATGCCCGCGTGGAAGCGTATCTGAGAGGGGAAGAAATTGCCATTGAGAACGGACGCGGCTGGGGCGTGGTGTTTTGTCATAATTGCCCCTTGGGCGGCGTAAAAATAAGCGACGGCAGAGGAAAAAACCTCTACCCAAAGGGCTTGAGAAAGGGTTAACCATGTACGACGAACTGACCAAAGTTGACATTCAAAAAATGCAAGAAGAGATCGACTATCGCATCTCGTTGCGACCGGCTCTGCGCGAAGAAGTGCAGCGGGCGCGCGAGCTTGGCGATCTGAGCGAAAACGACGAATATCGCACCGCAAAACGGGAAAAAGGGAAAAACGATTCCCGCATCCGATATCTTCAGAATATGATCGCCACCGCCAAGATCATTTCCCCCGATTCGAAAAAAGACGAGGTGGGACTGTTTGACAAAGTCACGCTTTATATCGAAGAAGACGAGTGCGAGGAAACCTATCAAATCGTCACCACCTTGCGCGAAAACGTATTGGAAGGTGCCGTTTCCAAGGAATCCCCGTTCGGAAAAGCGGTGATGGGCAAAAAGGTGGGCGATCGCATTTTCATCGAAACCCGTCCCTCGATGGGATATTTTGCCGTAATCCGCGCCATTGAAAAAGGGGAAGACGATCACTCGCTTCCCATCACATCCTATTAAGAAGCAAGGAGAATGAAATGAAACGAACCCTACTTTGCGCCGCCCTTTTGCTGGCGTTGCTCTTGCTTTGCGTTCCGGTTTTTGCACAAGGAGAGGTAACGGTGCAATCCGTTACGGTCACCACCGCCCCTCCCGTCACCGGCAAAAGCGCAGAAGAGGTAAAAGAACAAAACATTCAGATCGGCTACGTCAAGGATTCGCAAAACAAGACCCTTGCCGCACCGTTGGAATATGCCCTGATCGGAAGCGGTTGGTACGACAATTCCACCGGAACTCCGGTCAAATTAAAAGAAACCGACACCTTTGTCAGCGGCAGAAGCTATACGCTCAAGGTGCAATTTGAGATCTTTGTTTCCGACCTTCTCATCGACGGGCAAACTCGGCTTTACATCAACGGAAAGCACGCCACCCTTTCCAAGCAAGGTTCGGTGTATGAACTGTCTTGCCAATTCGTTTGCACCCCCGGCAACGTCGCGCCGAAGGTTTCTTTGGTGGTCGAAGGGGAAAAGAGCAAGGAATACGATGCCAAGGGCATCACGCTTTCCGCTCAGGTCGAAAAAACCGGCGGCGTTGAGTACCGCTTTGAATGGTACCGTGACGGCTCGCTCCTGCCCGATGCCAAGGAAGAAAAACTCACCGTCAAAAACGTTTCCGAGTCGGGAAAATATCACTGCAAGGTGACTGCAACGATCGCATCCGACCCCAATGAAACCGCGCAGTTTACCGAAACGACCGCGCACGAGATCACCATTACCCCGCACCCTGTTACCATTCAGATCGAAAACGCGGAAAAGAATCTCTTTGATTCCGATCCCGTCTTTTCCTATACCGTACTGGGCGAAATTTACGATCCGCTGACCGGAAGCCCCGAGCGCGAATCGGGCGAGGACATCGGCACCTACTCGATCCGTCAAGGCACCCTGACCTTTGCTCCCTCTCTTTCCGCCAACTATCAATTGGTCGTCAAAAACGGAACGCTCAACATTCTCTCCGTCGGCGATTTGCCGTTCTCCGCGGTAGCAACCTTAGCGGATTTGAGCTACATCACCGGCAAAGACGGTGCTAAAATTCGCGTCAGCGCCAGCAAAGGCGCGATTTCCGGCGGCGCCATTCTCAAGCTTTCCATCGCGTCTGCCGATGTAAACAAAAAACTTTCCGATATGGCGAAAAAGAAGGTTTTGAAGAGCTTTTCCGTTTCCGTTGTGGATGCAGACGGAAACACCGTCGCCCTGCCCAAGCACGCCACCCTGCGCATCCAGATTCCCTTGACCAAAGAAGAAATGGACTTTGTTCCCGGCTCGATCACCGCAGGAATCTTCACCTCGGCACCGGAAACGATGGAAGTGAAAACCGTGGAGGAAGGCGGCATCACCTATCTTGCCGTCGAAACCAAAAAAACAGGCACGATCGCTCTGTTTGAGGGACAAACCAAGCAGCAGGTTCCCGTCAGTGAAAAGGAGCCCGCACCCCAGCCCGAAGAAGAAGCACCGCTCGTGCTTTGGATTCTGATCATCCTTGTCACCGTGGTGGCAGTTGCCGCCATCGTCTTTACGGTGATTTGGACGAAAAAGAACCGCGTTTCGATGAAACAAACCAAAGCAGCACCGGAGAAAGCGTCCAAGAAGGTCGAAAACGAGCGGATTCGCCGCATCGCCGACGAAATCAACGCAATGCCCCCCGTTCCACCGAATCAAGGTGAGGCGGCGCCGAAAGAAGGCGAAGAAAGGGAAGACCCGAAAAAGAAAAACGTCGTTTCGTTTGAAGATCTGGAGGACTGAGTGAAGTCGTACATCATTTTTGATCTGGACGGCACGCTTGCACCCCCCGGACAGGCGTGCTTACCCAAAGACGTTGCCATGCTCCACGAGCTGGAAGAGATGGGAGTCGGCATCGTTCTATCCAGCGGAAAGCCCACCTTTTACCTGTGCGGCTTCGTGCGCCAGCTGGGATTGAAAAACGCCATTCTCATCGGAGAAAACGGCGGCGTTTTGCAAGTCGGTGTGGAGCTGCCCCCACCCTTTTACAAACAGGCGGACATCCCTGAACAAAACAAAGCGGCTCTCAAAACCTTGCGAGAGAAAATGGAAGCGGAATTTCCCGATCGGATTTGGTATCAGCCCAACGAAACCACGCTGACCCCCTTTTTCTCCGATCCGGAAGACCTTCCTCGAATCCGAGCGCTGTTAGACTGCTTCATCACACCGGATATGCAGCTTTCCGTTTACGAGCATCCGGACTGCT
>JAZNNH010000034.1:0-47839 GCA_045580105.1 Eubacteriales bacterium
CGCCGTAGTCGGGCGAGCGCTCGTTTGGGTCGGCTTTAACGGCTCGGGCAGCTTCGTTTCTCGCGAAGCCAAAACGAAAACACCCGTTTCGTGCTCAAAACTTAACACCCCGTCGGAAAAAGCACAGTCCACTTTTTCCGACGTGCCGTCGCGCAGAAGATACAGCGCGAATTGCTCCGGCAAATCAAATTCCGTGGTCAGAAAAATCGGGGTTTCTCCTTTGGGGTTAAAAATGCTGTCGTTTTTGGTAAAGGAAATCTGAAACGCGCGAATGATTGCGTCCCCGAACAGCTCTCTTGCGGATTCATACTTCTCTCCGCCGTACAAATAGTCGCAGCGAAGCCCTTTTTCATCGCTCTCGTCGTACTGCCCCGGCTGGACTTTTCCCACGATTTTTCCGTCTGCCGAGGTTAGAAACGGCACGGTTTGCTCCTCCCAGCTCGTTTCGCAGTCCAAACAGGTGATCCGATCCACGCCCGCGGTGGAAAAATCGGGCTCGGTCAGCGTTTCGGAAGATAATCTGACGTGCAGGCAATCGAGGGTGAAGAAAATCCCTTCGGTTTCAAACGGGACGGCTTCCCCTTTGGCGTTCTGCGCATCGAAAAAGCGCTCTTGCACGAGGGTTTCCACCTTCGTATCTCCCAAAATGGCATCGTCCTTCACGCGAAACACGATCTTCGCGACGTATCCCGTGGTGTCGAAATCCCCCGCCGTCGCTTCGCTCTTCCAGTGCAGCACCAATTCTCCGGAAACGGGATCCGCATCGCTGTAAAAGCCGGGAAACAGACCCGCATCCTCCGCCGAATACACTTCCAATACCTTCGGGTCAAACTGCAATGTCACGCGAAGCGAGAAAACGCCGGGGTTTCGATTGCACTCAAGCTGCGTGGCAAACAGGTCCCCTCGGCTCAAATTTTCCGCATCAAAGGTCAGCGCCACACGCCCCTTTGTCTGTGCCGAGGCGGGAAAACAGAGCAGTGCCGAAAGCAAAACGGCACACAAAACCAAAGCGCCTGCTCGTTTCATTGTTCCACCTCCTCATAGCCCTGCAAGGCACGCCTTGCCAACGAACAAAATTCCTCTCTGACCCATTGGGGCGACACGATCCGCACCCGCTCGCCAAAGCCCATCAGCCAAGACAGAAGCGGGGGGCTGACCACCAAGGGAAGGGTCACTTCAAAGCCATCTTCGCGCTTTCTTGTTACAATCGAGGTGCCGAAGCGGTCGAAAAACACACCGGCAAGGGTTTCGTGACAGCGAAGCGTCACTCTCTCCTCCTTGCCCCCGAACATCCCGAAGGTCTTTTTTTCGTATTCGCCCGGGTCCTGAAGCGCAAAGGACTCTTCCCCCGCACGCGCTTTGTCAAGCGTTTCGATGCCGGTCATTTTATCTACGCGAAAATGCTTTTTCCGGCCGTCCTCCGCCAGCGCAACCAAATAATAATTCTCATCGTCCCAAATCAAAAAATAGGGCGATGCGGTGTAAAACGCGCCGTCGTGACGGAATTTCTTTTCGCCGTTCACGTCCCACTCGAAATAGCGGAAGCGGATTTGCTTTTTTTGTTCGATGGCAGAACTGATGGCATCCACGGTGTGGTACACGCTCTCGTTCATTGTTTTGATTCTGCCTGCCACCAAAACGGTGCGGGACAAGGCCTTTGCTTCCTGACGGGACAGGAGCGTCTGAAGCTTGCGGATCAGCGCTTCGCTTTTTTTCTCGGTCAGAAAGCGCGAGGACTGCACCGCATCCACCAGAAGTCGGATTTCCGGCAACTGAAAGGTGCGATCCCCGATAAAATACCCCGTTTGTTTGCCGCGGGTGCAAATGATGTCCAGACCAAAGGTGCGCAAGGCCTCCAGATCGTCGTATAAGCTCTTGCGCTCGGCGGAAATGCCCGCGCGCTGCAAATAAAAAATGATATCCTGCAACGTGGCAGGATGGTTTTCATCCGTTTGTTCCAACAGAAATTGCGCAATATGCAAAATCTTTTGCTTTTGTCCGCGACTTTTCGGCATCGTTTTCTCCTTGTGGATTTATTTTTTTCATTGTACCACAAATCGTACACTCGCGCAAGAGGAACTTGTCGGAAACGAAACAAGTTTTTGCCGTTTTCTCAACGCCCAAATTTCCGTTCGAACAAGGGAAACGAAAAACAAAAAGCAGAGCGTTTCGCTCTGCTTTTTATTTGCTTTGTAAAAATGCGTTCAGCTCCTCAAGGCGCTTCTTGGCTTCTTCTTGTCCGATGCGCCAAGCGGCGCGAAGGTTTTCGGGATTGTGATCGACGCGGCCGACCGGCAGGGGTGAGGCAGGGGCGATGACAAACGCCTTGCCTTCCTTTTCACGGGCGAAAATTTCCTCCTGCTCGCGGCGGTAGGTAAGATGCCGCTGCGCCATGGCGCGGCAAAGGGCGGGATACCGAGCGTATTGAACCTTCATCAGCGTGCCAAAGCGGTTTTCCCCTTTGATATAATCGCGCGGCTGGGTGAGGACAACGACGTTTTTCTCATATCCCCGCTCTTCCAAAAACCAAAGCGGAATGGACGAGGCGATGCCGCCGTCCAAATACTGTTTTCCGTCAATTTCCACCATTTTGGAAACAAAGGGCATGGATGCGCTTGCCTGAAAAATTTTCATCACGCGCTTCTTTTCCCCCTCGCAGGAAAAGCCCACGGGCTTACCCGTTTCCGCGTCGGTGCACAGGGCGAAAAACGCCATCGGGTTTTCTTCATATCGCTTCCAATCAAAGAGATCGAGCTCCTCAGGCAGGCGGCGGTAACAAAAATCCGCGCCGTAGAGCGAGCCGGTCAGAAGAAGCGAACGCAAACTGCAATAGCGCTTGTCGCGGCAAAAGCGCGTGTTATACCGAAGGACTCTTCCTTTTTGCTCGGATTTTAAATTGCATCCGAACGCCGCACCCGCGCTGACGCCGACCGCTCCGTCAAAGCCAATCCCCTCTTCCAAAAACACGTCCAGCACGCCCGCAGTAAAGAGCCCGCGCATTGCGCCTCCCTCCAAAACGAGACCTCGTTTTTCTGTGCTCACGCTTTCATCTCCTTATGGTTTCTTCTCCTCTATTTTACAAAATAAGCGCACCTTTTTCAAGGGCTTTCCCCGAAGGCGGCAAAAAAACTTGACAAACCCCGATTCTTCTGTTATAATTTCAAATTGCAGCCGGCCCATTGGTCAAGCGGCTAAGACGCCACCCTCTCAAGGTGGAATCATGGGTTCGATTCCCGTATGGGTCACCAAAAACCCCTCGGACAAACGTCCGAGGGGTTTTCTTTTTATCTTCCCGAATCGGGGTGGGCGTAGTGAAAGGTGCGGATATTGCCTTCGCGAATAAAATATTCGGTTTTCGGGGCGCCCGAAGACGGCGGGAACGAGTCGATGAGAACCAATTTGATTTTCATTTTCTGCGGAATGATATTTTTGATGTAGACGGCGCAGGCGTCCCCGACCTTTACGTCGCCCCGCCATTCCGCAAGCCCTGCAAGGTTGGGGGCAAGTTCAATGAAAATGCCGTAGGATTCTATGCTTCGAATGATCCCCACCACCGTTTGCCCGACTTCAAAGTGCGCGGCGTTTTCTTCCCACGTGCCCAAAAGCTCCTTATGGGTCAAGCTGATTCTGCCGCGCCTGCCGAGCCGCACCTCGTCGCGCGCTTTCACCGCACAGAAAATGTGCTGTCCCAATCGGAAGCGATCCGAGGGGTGCGAAATACGCGAGACGGAAATGCAGTCGATCGAAAGCAGGGAAACGATGCCGCAGCCGATATCGCAAAACGCGCCGAAGGGCTCGAAATGCGTAATTTTCGCTTCCAGCACGTCCCCTTCTTCCTTTTGGTCGAGGTATTCTCTCAGACATTTTTCCTGCGCCTTCTTTCGGGACAGGTACACCACCGGCTCTTTTTCGTATTCGATGCGATCGATCAAAAACACGCTGGGTTTTCCCACGCGGGTGATGACGCCGATGTCGCGCACCGGCTCGCCGTTTTCCGTTACGGCGACCTCTTCTCTGGGAAGAATGGCGCGCACGCCGCCCAAATCAAACACAAGAGAAAGGTCGCAGTCGCAGAGCGTACTTTTCGCTTCTAAAATAAGACCCTCCTCCATGGCTTTTTCAAGATGTGCCAACGAGGAAACGGCAGTTTCGTTTTCCGGGGTCCCCTCCAGCATTCCCTCGGGAAAAAATTGATTCATGGCTCTCCTCCGTTTTTCACTTTAGTTGCTTCATTCTATGTGAAAAAATCAAAGATTATTCCCGACTGAGAAAGTCGGGCTCGCACCAAAAATTCCCATTCGGGCAAGGGTTTTACCCGCAAGACCCCCTCGCCTTCCCAAGTAAACGACGCCGCCCGCCCGCAAAGCGAAGAAAGTGCCTTTGCCGCCTCGCGGCTCGATGCAAAACACACGCAGATTTCCGGCAATTCACCACCCCCTGCTATCATATGCTTGCAAAAACAAAAACCTACTTTCTTTTAAAAAAAGAAAATAGGCAAAGAAAAACTTTCGTAATGGGTAATCACAAAAAAGGACTGGTATTTCCAGCCCTTTTCTTTTTATTCTATTTTTGGTTCCTTTCTTTTCAAAGAAAGGAATATTTTGGAGGTTTGAAACCTTTTTAAAAAGGTTTCAAGAGCAATTAATGATTTTTACCGTTGAACATAGCGCTTGCGCGGTCCAGATCGTCGTTTAAAAACGCCTTGGCAGTGGCAAAAACGTCTTCCATGCAAGCGATCACGTGTTCCAGATCCTCTTTGGAAAGATTGCCCAGAACCCAGTTCATCAGCTCCCATCCCTGGGGCGGGGTTCCGACACCCATTTTCACACGGGGGAAGGCGTCGGAAGAAAGAGATGCGATGATGGATTTGATTCCGTTGTGCCCACCTGCCGAGCCGGATTTACGGATGCGGAAGACACCGGGGGGAAAGCTGATGTCGTCGAAAATAACAAGGATGCGTTCCGCAGGAATTTTATAAAACGAAGCCGCTTCGCGCACCGCCTGACCGGAGGAGTTCATAAAGGTTTGCGGCTTCATCAGAAGCACCTTTTTGCCGTCGATCACGGTGTCTGCGGTCAGCGCGTGAAAGCGCAGATTCTGAATTTTCACATTCTGGCGCAAGGCGATATAGTCCAGTGCCATAAAACCGCAGTTGTGGCGGTTGGACGCGTATTTTTCACCGGGGTTTCCCAGTCCTACAATCACATATTCGGGCGCAGCCATTGCGTCTCCTTTCTCTTCTTTTACAACGTGATTCATCGGGTTCATCGGATCGAAAGCGGGCTTTGCGGGCTTGGCGACGCTGTCCGTCGCTTCCCGCAAAAGCAGGACGGCAAAGGGGAACGAGATAAGGCAGAACAGATACGCCGCCATCACACAGAACGTCCACCACGGACCCTCTTGCTCAAAGCCGAGATAATCTCCGATTCGGAACAGATAATTGGTGCTGTTAAACGCCATATGAAGCCCGATCGCGGGCCAAAGCGAAGAAAAGCGATGCGTCAGCCAGCCCAGCAAAATACCCAAAGGCAGGGTAAACACAATCTGATAAAGATTGCCGTGAATGAGGGAAAACGCAATCGCGGACAGCACGATCGCAGGGGTCGGAGCCATCCCTTTTTTTAAGGTGGTAAGCACCGCACCGCGACACAGAATTTCCTCCGCAACCGGCGCTAACACGCAGGCATAAAGCATTTCCGCCCAAAGAAAACCACCTGCCGAGTCAAGCGCCTGCTGCTGTTGCAGATAGCTTTCCTGCGACGCTTGAAACGCGGGAAACACATTTGCCACTTGAATTAGCAGCCCCGCGGCAAGATAGCAGGCAAAGCCAAGAAAGACACCGGCAAACAGCGCCGTCGGCTTGGTCTTTTTCAGAGAATTGATCGAGAGGAATTTTTCTCTTTGCATCAGAACCAAGAACCCGAGGAAAACAAGGGAAGATAAGGTCATAATTTCATAAATCAGGCGGTTGTAAACCTGTGTTAAATCACTCAGAGCTTGGGCAAAGTCCATGCCGCTCGCGGTAAAGAGCGCCAAAATCGCCACTTCCGCCAAAAAGCCCGCCACCGCCTGACAGGCAAGAAACAGGAACAGGTAGCCGACCGCCTTTGCGATCGACTTGACAACGCTTTGTTGTTTCATCTGAACCTCCTATCGGTCAATGCGAACAAATTCAATGTTCGCGAACGCCTCGTCTTCCAAGGCGGCAAGGTCGAGCTTCGCCTCTTCCTCCAATACGTTTTCAATCCGCGGATTGAGCTTCGGGTGACGGGGCGTGAAGACCGTACAGCAATCTTCGTACGGCAAAATAGAGGTTTCAAAGCAGTCGATCTGACGGCTCGTGCAAACGATTTCCTCTTTGTCCATTCCGATCAGAGGACGGTAAACGGGAAAGCTTGCCGCCGCATCGGTACAGCGCAGGGCGTCCATGGTCTGACTTGCCACCTGCCCCAAGCTTTCGCCGGTCACGATCGCCCCGCAACCCTGCCGTTCGGCAACGCGGCAGGCAAGGCGCATCATACAGCGCCGCAGAAGAATGGTAAAATATTCTTCCTGACACGCTTCCTGCAAGGCAAGCTGAATGTTCGTTAAGCGAATGCTGGCGAAATTGACCGTATCGGTATACTCGCACAGCTTTCGGGCAAGGTCCATGACCTTTTCCTTGGCTCGTTCCGAGGTATAAGGGAACGATTCGAAGTGGAGCGCATCGATATACGCACCGCGTTTTGCCATACGAAAGCCCGCAACGGGCGAATCAATGCCACCGGAGAGAAGCAAAAGCGCTCTGCCGCCGGTGCCGTAGGGCATACCGCCTGCACCGGGCAGTTTCCCTGCGTGCACGTAGGCAAAGTCTTCGCGGATCTCGACCCAAACCACCTCCTGCGGATTGTGAACGTCGACCCGAGGCGCTCTGCCGCCCAAGGTGCTGAGCACGCACGCGCCCACCTCCCGACAGATTTCGGGCGATTTTAAGCCGAATTTCTTATCGCTTCGACGGGCGTCTGCTTTAAAGCTTGCGACCCCGACGAGCGTCGGTGCGATTTTTTCGCGCACAACGGCAAGAATGGCGTCCATATTCTTTTCCACGCGATACGCGATGGAAACGCTGACAATGCCGAATACTTTCTGCATTTCGGGCAGTACCAAATCCAAAAGGGCGTCGTCCTCGGATTCCACAAAGACCGTGGACTGCGAGGTGAAGACGCGAAAATCGCCCAGCCGTTTGCATTTGCGCTTGACCTGACGCAGCAAAACCGAATCAAAATAGCTTCGGTTCGCGCCTTTCAGTATTAATTCACCGTATTTTAAAAGGATTGATCTCTTTTCCATACATTCACCTTATGATTTCCTTTAATATCGTTACAAATTCGTCTGCTTCTTCGAGCGTGTTCTCGCCGGAAAACGAAAGTCGGATCGTGCAATCCGCGCACTTTTCCGAAAGCCCGAAGTTCTTTAAAACGGGGCTTTTTCCCTTATGCGAGGAGCAGGCACTGCCGGACGATACGAACACGTCCCGTTCCGAAAGGGCGTGAAGCAGCACCTCGGAGCGAAACGGCGTTACCTGCAGGGACAGCACGTGGTGCGAGGGGTTGTGGGGAAGATTGGGGATCACGCGCGCGTCGTGCGCAAGACCGGCGAGGATCCGTTCCTTGACCTGTCGCATCCGTTCTGCGTTGGCGGAAAGATTCTTCTGCGCGAGCTCGCACGCCTTTCCCATCGCAACGATGCCGGGAAGGTTTTCCGTTCCCGAACGCACGCCCCTTTCCTGACCGCCGCCCAAAAGAAGCGGGGGCAAGGTAAGACCTTTTTTGACGTACAGTGCGCCGACCCCTTTGGGGCCGTGGATTTTATGAGAAGAAATCGCCATAAAATCAATGCCCGTTTGCGCAGGAATAATGCGCTGCTTGCCGTAGGTCTGAACGGCGTCGCAAAAGACGAGGCACGCGGGGTTTTTGCGCTTGACGATGCGCGAGACAGCGGCAACGTCGTAAATTGCGCCGGTTTCGTTATTGGTGTGCATGATCGCCGCTAAAATGGTTTTTTCGTTGGCCTCTTTTTCAATCTCCTCTTCCGACAACCTGCCTGCGCGGGTGGAAAGTCGGATGACATCAAAGCCGTCTTTCTCCAGCTTTTTCATCACTTCCTCGACGGCGGGGTGCTCCGAATCCGTTGTGAGGATGCGGTTTCCTCGGCGCGCCATTTTCGCGACGGCACCCAGAATCCCCAAATTGTCCGCTTCCGTACCGCCCGAAGTGAAGACGATCTCATCTTCCCGCGCCAGAAGGGTTTTTGCGACAAGCGCCCTTGCCGCACGCATTCTCTTTTCCGCTTCAAAGCCCAATCGGTGAAGCGAAGAGGGATTGGCAAACAGCTCCAATTCCGCAAACAGAAGCGCCTTGACCTCAGAAGACAGCGGGGTCGACGCTGCATTATCAAAATAAATCATAATGTCCTCCTCTTACTTTCTTTTGAAAAAGAAAGTTTGACAAAGAAAACTTCATAATGGGGTTACAGAAGCATTTCCCCATTTCGAAAGTTTTTGGAAGTTTGAAACTTTTTTTCAAAAAGGTTTCGAGCAGGGCGTGGGACAGCCGTCCCACAACCAAATCCAAACCATTAAAACACAAACGAAATCTTTCCGTCGGGCTCCAGCTTCAGCGACGCGGAAAAGGCGTTGCCGGTTCTGGGGGAAACAAAGCCGGAGAGAAGCTCGGTCTTGCCTTGCGAAAGAAGAAGCCGCGCCTGTGAAATGGGAATGGGCTTAGAACAAATGGAAAGATTGATGCGGAACTTGCATCCGTCCTTAAAGCCACTGCAGCCGTAGGAAAATTTTCCTTTCAAAACCTTTTGTCCGCACAAAGGACAGATGCCGACCTCATCTTTATAAAAGCCGGTGCTGTTTTCCCCTGCGGCATCCTCGGAAAAGACGCGCGCGATCTCGGAGCGCGCAATTTCCACTGCCCCTTCCACATCCAGCTCCTTGCGGAAAACCTGTTTGAGCGCTTTGCCCGTGGTCACGGTTTTGAATTTATCCATTTGAATACCCATCACGGAAAGCTGTTCAATGAGATATTTCCCCTCGGGCAAAATGGTATACACGTCTTTTTTCAGTTCGATGTACTTGGAATTTCTCGCATTTTCGATAATTCCGGTTCGCGTCGCTTCCGTGCCCAGCTCCAAGCCCTCGAACATGGCTTTGTAATCGGTTTCATCGTCCATTTCGTCTTCTTCGGCTTTTTGCTTTTCTTCGCGAAACGGATTTTTCAGATAATTGTTCAGTGTTTCAATGGTATAGTGCTTGGGCGGAGAAGTTTCCTTTTCCCGAACGGCAAAGTTTGCGGGGAACGGGTCGCCCACCTTCAGATCGGGCAGGATTTTATCGTTTCGGGGGGCATCGTCAAAGCGCGTCCAGCCCTCTTCCAAAATGATATTGCCTTTGAGAACGAATTCCTCCAAATCCCCGCACGCCACGGTCATTTCCGTTTTCTCGCACACGCAGGGCTTGGCGCAGAACACCGCCACAAAGCGGCGCAGGATCGCCTGATACACCTTCTTTTCCTCTTCGGAAAGGGCATCCTTTGCGGGAATTTTAAAGGTCGGCGTCAAGGCGGAGTGGGATTCGATTTTACGGTCGTCGAAAATGGTCTTTTTGTCTTTGAATTCCACCGGATATCCGATTTCGGACAAATTCGAAAGGATTTTTTTCATTTTCTCCTTTTCGGCGGTGGCAAGATATTCGGAGTTGGTTCGCGGATAGGTCACAAAGCCCTTTTCGTAAAGACCCTGCACGAGTTTCAAGGAAACGTCCATCGGCATTTTATACTTTTTGCCCAAGGCATTCTGCAATTTCGACAAAGAATAGAGCTTGCCGGGGCCCAGCGTATCCTTTTTGGACTTGCGGCTTTTCACCACGCACGGCACGGCGTTGAGCATATCGGCATACGCCTGTGCTTTTTCCTTTTCCTCTTTGGAAAACTTTTGTTTGCTCACAATTTCCGGTGCTCCCTCTTCTTTGGAGGAGATGCCGTAATAGAGTTCAGGCACGAAGCGCTCGATTGCCATATCACGGTCGTAAATCGCCTTCACGATCGGAACAATGACCCTGCCCACGCGCAGCAGCGTTCCGGTTTTCAAGGTAGCAAAGCGCGTCAGATTCACCCCGTAAAGCCAGTCGATATAGGTTCTGGCAAAGCCCTCGGAAGCAAGGTTATCATATTCGGTTTCGGGTTTCAAATCCGCCAGCGCGGCGCGCACCGTTTCCGCGGTCTGATCGGGAAGCCAAAGCCGCAAAAGGGGTTTTTGAAGCTGCCCTGCGTGTTGCAGGATCAAGCGAACGATGATCTCTCCCTCGCGATCCGCATCCCCCGCATTGACGATCGCGCTGACGTCCTCGCGATGACAGAGCGTGCGAATGATCTCAAACTGCTCCCGCACACCGGCGTCCGCCTGCCCCCCTTTTTCCTTGCGAAGCGAAAAGCGGAACGAGGACGGAAAACAGGGAAGATTTTCCATCGACCAGCGGCCGGATTCGGTTTTTCCCGTGTAATCTTCAATGTCGCAAAGGGAAAAGAGGTGACCGAATGCCCACGTCACCAAATACCCCTCTCCCTCTAAATATCCCTTTCTTCGGGAAAGCGTGCCGATGGCAGATGCGATGTTACGGGCAAGACTGGGCTTTTCCGCAATGATCAGAACCATTTGACCTCTCCTTTCCCTCGGCTTTTTTCTAACCCATTCAGTATATCACACCTTTCTTTGTTTTTCAACTGTTTCATTGACTGAAACGGGTTTTCGTGCTATACTGGTCAAAACAAAAAAAGGAGGGCAAAGTGTGAATCGACCTTGCAAAATTTCGGTTGTCAGTACGCGCAAGCTGTCAGCCCTTTCTGCTCTCCCGCAAATCGATCTGCAAGACGTGGAAGAAGATTGGGAAGAAATCCTCCTGGAAGAAGGGATCGAGCCGACGGCAGAGCCCCTGCCAAGAGACTCGTTCCGGAACGATTTGCTTGAGCCGGAGGAAAGGGATCTATCCACCACGCTGACCGCCTACGGCATCCTTTCCAAGGAAGAGGACGGATCGGTACGCGTCAGCTACGAGGATTCCGAAATCACGGGTCTGCAAGGGTGTCTGACCACCTTTTGTTTTACTGCCACGGGCATGCTCATCCTGCTGCGCCGCGGCACGGTGAAAACCTGTATGGTGTTTGAACACGCCCACCGTCATCTTTGCGATTACGGCGCCGCCGAGGGAATCCCGTCGGTGGTGCTCCACACCCACAGTCTTCAGTCCGATTTATCCGAGGACGGCGGCGAGATCTGCGTCGATTACAGCGTCGAAATCCGCGGCACGCTGACCGAAAAAAACCGACTGTCCCTGACGGTCGAGCCGATCGGCCGAAGCGAAGCCCTTTTTGAAAACGAAACCAAAGGAGCGTTTGATCTGTGAAAACAAAATTTCTTGCCATCTGTTTGCTGTTTCTCCTCCTGCTCTCCGGCTGCGCAAAAGCCGAGGAAACGGGATCGGAGGGGCGCACCTTTCGCGCCGGCGGCTTGGAAATCGTTCTCGACACCTCGTTTGCCGAGGCGTACGCGGACGGCTACGAGGGATGCTACACCTCCGAGCACGTGGACGTGTTCATCCTCAAAGAAAACTTTTCTCTGTCAGAGGAACTGAAGAGCATGTCCCTTTCCGACTACGCCACGGCAATGATTCAGGGAAACTCCCTTTCCGGCAGCAAGCTGAAAGAGGACGGAGACTTGGTTTACTTTGACTATCAAATCACCCTCGCGACAGGCAAGTTTTGCTACGTTTCCTATCTGTATAAAACCGAAAAAGCGTTTTGGACCGTGCAATTTGCCGTTCCCGAACTGTACCGCGAGCAGCTCAAAACGTCCCTTTCCCAATGGGCAAGGAGCGTAAGCTTTTACGAATAAACCAAGTAAGAAAGCGGAGGGTAATATGGAAGCGACCAATTCATCCCGAGCACCCAAAAAAAGCGCCACCCGTGGCAGCGGGCTTTTTCTTCTTCTGACCGCATCTTTATTCCTGCTGACGCTCTTCGGGCTCCTCTCCTGCCTTTCCGTGGGCGGCAGCTTGGAAAGCGCTGTGGAAAAAACGAAAACACGGCTCGAAAAGCAGGAGCGCGATCTTCTGTTTCTCTTCGACTGTCTGGAAGACGGCGGGCTTTCCTTGGAGGGAGAGGGCATTCACGCAAGCTGGAACGCCGATCTTCCCGAGAGGGGCTCTTTGGTGCTGACGGAAAACAAAGACACCTTCGGCTATTATCTGACCGGCGACACCGTTACCGTCAACATTCCCTTTCTGTTTGAACACGCCAAAAGCGGCGCGCGCCGAGGAAGTGCCGTGCTGGAAAAGAGCGTGTTTTCCACCGAAGGGTTACGTCGTGAACACCGCGCGCTCGCCCTGACCCTTTCCGCGCTGTCCGATCCCTCGCTTTGGGAAAACGAGCCCCTTTTCGACGGCTTGGAAACCGTTTTTCAAAAAGCGCGCCCTGCGCCGGAAAAGGAAAAGGGCTTTGACTGGGAGGAGCACGATCTTACCTGCACGAAAATTACCTATTCCTTTGACTCCGAGGCGCTGGTGCGCAGCATCAACGCACTGGCAAAAGAGGGCAAAAACGAAGCGTTCCGAGAAAGTTTCTTGGCGTTTGCGGGGCTCGCTCGTGCCCTTTGCGATCACCCCCTTTCGGAAAAAGACGCGGCAAAGATAGACGGCTTTTTGACCGGACAAAGCGAGGATTTTAACACGCTTTCCGCCCAAATGGGAAAAAGTGACAGCTTCGCCACCCTCTCCTTCTTTGAAAAGGGCGGCTATCTTGCCGGCGCAAGCGGAACGTGGCGCATCGGCACGCAAGGCGGTTCGTTTTCCCTTTATCTGGGAAGCGGCGCGAAGCGCGAAGACCGCACCTTTTCCCTTTCCTGTCTAAAAGACGACAAGGAAATGCTCTCTCTGACCCTGTCCGACCGCATCACCGATGACTCCGAACAGGCGTTTATCCGCGAATTTGATTTTTCTCTGTCCGACCAAAGCGGATTTTGGCGCGACACAGAAAAGCCCGAACAAACCGTGTTGTTCCGCTATTCTTGGGGCCGCGAAAAGGGAGATTTGGGCTTGAAAATCCTCTTGCCGGAGGAAGAAATCAACTTCCGTGCCTCCCTTGAAAGCTACAACAGGGGAAGCGGTGCGGTTTTGCTGCTCAAACGCATCGAAGAAAACCGCAAGAATCTCTTGGCGGGGAAAGAAGTGCGCATCACCCTTTCCGACCGCGACAAGGTAGCGGCACCGCCGAGTGCGAAAGAACCCTTATTCCCGAAACCGGAAGAGCGCGAATCGCTTCAGTCGCTCTTTTCCCAAAATTACCAAGCAAGGTTCGGTGAAGCGTCATGAAAGCCAGCATCATCATTCCCGTTTATAATGCGCAGGCGCTGATTGAATCCGCCGTGCGTTCCATTACCGACACCCCACCCCCCTTTGATTTTGAAATCCTTGCCGTGGACGACGGCTCGCGCGATGCGTCGCTTGACGTCCTGCGGGCTCTGGCACAAAAAATTCCCCGGCTTCGCGTCATTTCCGTGCCCAATTCCGGCCCTGCCGGCGCACGAAATCACGGACTGGACGCCGCGAGGGGCGAGTGGATTCTCTTCCTTGACAGCGACGACGCCTTCGAGCCGGGCGCGATTGAAAAAGCTGTTACCCTGTGCGAAGAACAAAAGGTCCAAATTCTCATTTTCGGATATAAGCTCATCCAAGACAAACAAGAATATCCCTATTCCTACCCCGACACGCTCCTTGCAAGCCCGAAAGAAAAGGACGCGCATTTGGCAACGCTGTATCGGGCGAATATGCTCAATCAGGTTTGGGGAAAGGTGTTTTCCCGCAAACTACTGGAAGAGGACGCCATCCGCTTCCCCCACGCCCTTTGGGGCGAGGACCGACTGTTCTTCTTCTCCGCTTGGCAGAAGGCAGAGCGCATCGCGTGTTCGCGCGAGCCGCTTTATCGCTACGTGCAAAACGAAGGGAGTCTGATCACACGCTTTGTGGCGGAAAAACCCGATCTTTGTCTTACCATTCACCGCCGCGTTTCGGCGCTGGCAAAGGAGAGCACCCCCGAAGATCGCAAGATTTTTTCGTATATGTACCGAAAGAGCTTGCTCTCGTGTCTTTCTTCCCTTTTTTCCCCGTCGTGTCCCCTGACGGGCACGGAAAAGCGCCGCTTCGTCAAAGCCGTGCTCTCGCAAGACGCGCTTAACGAGGCGCGTGACGTTCCCGAGGACGCCGGACGGTCCTTTTTGATTCTCAATCGCGTTCTGCAAACGGGCAACGTCACGGCAAATCTCGTTGCCGCGTGGGCGGTGGCACGTACCTCCCGCGTTTTGCCTAATTTGTTCCGAAAAGCCAAACACGCTTACAACAAAGGAGAAAAACAAACGTGAAAACATTTTTCAAGAAGCTGAAATCCGGTATGCTGCTCTGTGCACTCCTTTCCATCCTTTTGGGTCTGATCCTTGTTTTGATTCCGGAGATGATGGAAACCACGCTGCGTTATCTGTTGGGCGGCGGGCTGACCCTCTTCGGCGTTGCGGAAGTGGTTTTCGTCTTCGTGCGTCCGGACGGGCTCAAGTCCTGCAGCAGAATGGTGCCCGGTGTTTTGTGTCTGGCGGTGGGGCTTGTGTTTCTGTTCCGCTTCGACACCTTCTTTGCCCTCGTTTGGACCTTGCTGGGGATGGCAATTCTCATCGACGCGGTGTATAAGCTCCAATACGCCTTTGAATTAAAGGCGTGCTTTGTTTCCCTCTGGTGGGTGGGACTGCTCACTGCCATTTTGGCGCTCATTTTCGCCGCCGTTCTCATCCTTCAGCCCTTTGCCGAAACCCGAGCAATGGGAATCCTTTCCGGCGCGCTTGTGCTCGCAAACGGCGTTTTCGATCTGCTTTCCGTTGTGTTGATGAGTGTTTACGCAAAACAGCGCAGCACCTGTGCCACGGTCCTGATCCAAGATACAAACGCTCCTTCCCCGAAAAATGCGTTGAAAAAGCAATAAGGATTCGAAATTTCACACTTTTTTGGTGATAAGGCACAAAAAAAAGAAGAATTTTTGGTAAAACAATAGAATTGCAAATTTTTACACAATCTTATATAATAAAATAAGCTTATTCAAGTTTTATTTTTTAGGAGGTTCTTATGGCAAATCAAGAAGAAAAGATCATCCCCGAAGCCGAAGAGGCAAAGGTGGAAGAAACCGCTACTCCCGAAGTAAAAACCGAAGAAAAGAAAGCACCGAAAAAGGCAAACGGTAAGGTGCTTGGCATCGTAGCCGCTGCTGTGGCAGGCGTTGCAGTCATTGCTCTTCTCGTTATCGCTCTCGTTTCCGGAAGCAGCGCAATTTCTGCATTCAAAGCAGAAGATTACGAAAAAGCATACAACGCATCCAAGATGGCTTGGTTTATGAACGGTTCCGACAAAGATACCATCAAAGTGGGTTACATTCAGAACGTGCTCTGCAAAGAAGGCGCTTTCTACGAAGCGTATGAACTGCTCGAAAAGGCCGGTCTTTCCGAAAAGGAAAAAGAAAAAGTTTACGAGAAGAACGGCAACCTCGCTATGTGTAAAAAAGGTCAGATCGCAACCTTCGGCACCCTTGATACCGAACCCGTTGAATGGCTCGTTTTGGACGTAAAGACCGTGAAGATCGACGGCAAAAAGCGCGCTCAGGCCCTTTTGATGACCAAAGACATCATCGGCACCTCCGTTGGTTGGGGTGAAGGCACCAAATACAGCAAGAGCACCTTGCACGACTACTGCGACATCAACTTCAAATCTCAGTTCGCAATGAGTCTTACCAACGAACAGCAGAAATCCCTCTGCCAAACCAAGATCAAAACCGGCGACGACGAAGTAACCGCTTGGGCATTCGCTCCTTCCAAAGAAGACATCGAAACCTATCTGGTAGACGACATGGCTCAGTACATCGCCGCTGCTCCCACCAAGGGCGCAAAGGCATTCGGTGTTATCGGACCGGCTGCCAGCAAGTACGCTTCCTACTATCTGAGAGACTTGGGTAAAATATCCGGTGAAACCCAGTTCGCTTCCGGTGTCAACCACGAAGGCAAGATCAGTGACGGCTTTAACAAGGACAGCAAAGCAATCGGTGCACGTGTTTGCATCAACGTTGACTTGGGCGAAATCTAAGAATTTTACAACAAAGCGGCCTTGCTTCGGTGAGGTCGCTTTTTGTTACCGATTGTCAAATCGTTATGACATTAAGGAGATAAAAAATGAAAAACAGAATCCTTTGTTTTTTACTCGCAGTTTTGACCTCTCTTAGCACCCTTTTGTGCTTTGCGTCTTGTCAAACCGATCCCGAAACCGTCCCGACCGAGGAACTTGCCGCGCAAAAAGCCGAAAAAGAAGCCCTGCGCCTGTTTAAAGAGCGCAATTACAAGGGCGCGTACGAATTGCTGCCGGAAGCGACCGAGATCAGCGACGAAAATCGCTATACCATTGAAGAATGCTACGTGGAAGAGTATCTGATCAAAGAAAACGGTCTGTTCTACAAAGCAAAGCAGGTTCTCGATCAGCTGAATTGGCCGAAGGACAAACTGGAAAAGATGATGAAAACCTACGGCCCTCTTTCGATGTGTGAAGCAGGAAAGCTCGCTCAATTCGGAAAGATCGACTTCATCCCCGTGGATTGGATCGTTATGAACGTCGAACAGATGGAAATCGAAGGGAAAATGCACCGCGTCGCGCTCATTTTGACTAAGGATATCATCGGCTCGCCCGATGGCTGGGGAACCTCAACCACCGACTACGCAACCTGCGGTCTGCACTGCTGGTGCGAAACCAGTTTCAAGCTTCAGCTTCGCGTCAATCTCAATCAACCCGAAGTGAGAGCCGTTCTGTATTCCCCGATTAAAATCGAAGGAAAAGAATTTTTGGCAAGATGCTTCGCGCCCTCTCGCGAGGAAATCGAAACCTATCTGGTTGGGGATTTGGAGCAGTATCGCAAAGCCGCTCCCACCAAGGGTGCAAAAATTCAGGGTGTCAGCCCCAGAGGGGAATACGCCTCCTATTATCTCAGAGATCTGGGCGTTTTGGAAAGCGGAAACCAGTACGCTTGCGGTGTGAACCAAGACGGTGAAATCAAGGAACGCTTCGGTCGCTCGGTTCGTGCCATCGGCGGTCGCGTTTGCCTCAAGGTTGACCTCGGCGTGATCGGGGAAGACGCCGTTCAGGCCCCCGTTCAAGAAACCGCTCAATAAGTCGCTTTCTTTGTAAAGATCGTGACCAAAGAAACTTTCGCACTCAGAACCTTTTTTCAAAAAGGTTTTAAACTTCCAAAAACTTTTGCAATAAAAAGTAAAACAAAAAAAGGACTGATTTTTTCAGTCCTTTTTATTGTTATTATTTTTACCCACAACAGTTTTCTTTGTCACACTTTCTTTTTCAAAAGAAAGTGTGGTGCAGTTTTTCTTTGGCTACTTGTGGGAAAGCACTCCCATTCAAGTTTTTCTTTGCTTACTTGTGGGAAAGCACTTCCATTCAAGTTTTTCTTTGCCTACTTTCTTTTTTCAAAAAGAAAGTAGGACCTTGCAAACAAAGGGGCGTTGTGGTACAATAAATACGCTTTCTGATAGAAAGCGGTGAGTTCGAAACCTTCCTCACTCGAAACAAAACTAAAGGAGAAGCTATGAAAACCACAAAAACCAAGCGCCTTGCCCTTGCGGGCATGATCGCCGCGCTGTACGCCGCGCTGACACTCCTTTCCGCCTCGATGGGTCTTGCCATCGGTCCGTTTGAATTGCGCTTTTCGGAAGCGCTGGTTTGCCTGCCGCTTTTCACCGCGGCTGCCGTTCCGGGTCTGTTTTGCGGCTGTATTGTAGCAAATCTCATCCTCGGCGCGCATATACTGGATATAGTCCTCGGTGCACTCGCCACCCTCTTGGGCGCAATCGGCACGAGAGCGGCGCGGAAAAAACCGATTTTGGCGCTGTCTTTCCCCATTTTATCCAACTGTCTTTTCATCCCCCCCGTTTTGTACTTCGCCTACGGCTTTCAAGACAGCGGATTTTACCTTTTGTTCGCATCTTTTTTCGCCGGCGAAGTTCTTTGTGCCGGCGGTCTTGGTTTTTTCCTGCAAAAAGCACTTTTTCCCCTGCGAAACTATTTTTTGTGAGGTCTGATATGCCTGCAACCATGATGCATCTTTTGGCAGGATATGAGCTGTCGCCCGAGGGAAGCGACTCCTTTTTCCTCGGCTGCGTCCTGCCCGATTGTCTGGACTACGACAGAGTACAAAAAGACCACTTGCACCTGCGGGACATCCCAAAGGAAGAACGGCTGACACGGCTCGTTCAAATGGGCACGGAACTGGATTTAAACCGCGATTTCGACTTCGGCGTACTGCACCACCTGTACCTCGATTATCTTTGGGACAACGGCCCTCAGCTGGTCCATAAAAAGAATTACCAAGGCGACGAGTGGTTCCGCGATTATCGGAAAGAGCTGCGCGCCGCCGGCAACCGCGTTGCGCAGAGAATGCCTTGGTCGGAGCCGGTCTTAAAGCGGCTGCTGACCGCAGAAAAGAGCGCGTACGAAAACACCCTTTCCCTTGAGGAAGACGCCATTCGCGCCTTTCTGGATTTTAACTACAACTGGCACACCACCGTCGCCCTGCCCGAATCGCGGGTGTTCACGGACGAGCTGGTTGACGCCTTCGTCAGACGCGCCAACCGCGCCTTTCGCGTGTTTTTAAACGATTTTTTCCCAAAGGTCGCACAAAACAGACATTTGGTATAACCGACTAAAAAGAAAGTAAGAGAGTTTTACAATGGAATCCAAGCACATTCTGGTTCTTTACGGTGGCAAAAGCACCGAACGGGAAGTATCCCTTCGAAGCGGTAAGGCAGTCGCCGACGCCCTCGGCAAAGCCGGCTTTCGCACCACCCTTTTTGACCCTGCAAACGACGACCTGTCTTCCATTCCGGCGCTCGGCGTTGACTGCGCCTTCATCGCCCTGCACGGCATCGGCGGGGAAGACGGCGCCATCCAAGGTCTTTTGGAGTGGTTCGGCATCCCCTATACCGGCCCGGGCATCGCGGCAAACGCCATTTGCCTTGACAAGATCATGACCAAAAAAGTTCTGATGCTCAGTCAAGTCCCCACTCCCGATTTTTTGGAGTTTGACAAGGAAGCGCAAAAGGATCCGAAAGCGTGCGCCAAGCGCGCCTTGGAAACACTCGGTCTTCCCGTTGTCCTCAAGGCGTGCCGCCAAGGCAGCAGCATCGGCACGTTCATCGCCAGAAAAGAGGACGAGATTGCCGGCGCGATCGCGCAGATTTCCACCTACGGTGACAATATTTTAGCAGAGGCATTCCTTTCCGGCGCGGAGCTGACCGTTCCCATTCTCGGAAACGACACCCTGCTTGTCCTGCCCGTCATTGAAATCACCTCCGAGGGCGAATATTACGATTACCATTCCAAATACACCGTCGGGCAGAGCCACCACATCATCCCCGCTCGCATCCGCGAAGATCAAAGAAAAAAGGTGGAGGAAATCGCGTGTCGCGCCTACCTTGCCACCGGCTGCCGCGGGCTTTCCCGCGTGGACGTGATGCTCTCTGCCGAGGGCGAACCGCACGTCATTGAAATCAATACCGTTCCGGGCATGACCGAAACCAGTCTTTTCCCCGACGCCGCCGCGGCGGTGGGAATCTCCTTTCCGGAGCTGGTCAAGCGTCTGGTGGAACTTGCCATGGAATAAGAAAAAAGTCCGATCTTTGATATGCACCCCAAAAGTTAGACACTTTTGGGGTGCATATCAAAAGGATGGTTTTTTTGCAGAAAGCGGATTTGCGCCGCGCGACCCGATCAATCGGAAGAGCGGAAATTAGCAAGGTAGGCCAAGAATCTTCGCAAGGTCGAAAAATCCTTGTTGGGAACAAAATCTTCGACCACAACCTCTTCCACTTGGAATTCGGCTTCTTCCTTGGGTTTGCGGTATTTGATCAGCAGATGAATGAAAAGCAGGAGCAAAAGGAAGAAGCCAAACAAAGCGGCAAAGAGTATATCATTTTTAAGAGCGAGCGAAATTCATCGCGTGAATCGCCTGAAAAACGCGATGCCTATGGTGTGCAACGCCATGCGCCAATGTATGGAAGAAAACGACGCGGTGCTTCACGAAACCCCCGGCGGTTTTCCTCTTCTTTGGAAATAAAATATTTCGTGTAAGCAGATTTTATGATGGCAAGAAAAGCAAGAAGAGCCAAAAGAGCGGGAATGTTTATCGGCGGATTCCTCTTTGGTTTGATTCGGGGCGTCTTTTTCCAAAACGATTATTGATTCGCATCCGACCGTTTTTGCTACGGATTCCCGAAAAAAAGATCCTCGGATTTTTCCGAGGATCTTTTGTTTCGTTGAAAATGGTTTAGGAATTGTAATATTCGTTGCGGTAAATGGCCGCGTTGGTGTTTTCGATGCGAGCTTGGGTATCGGCAATGTCCGCCGCGGCAGCGGCGGTTTCCTTGCGCAAGCGCTCTGCCGAGCGTGCGGCGGCTGCGGTGTTGGCGGCGATTTGAGATTGCAGATCGGCGCTTCGTCTTGCCTGCGCTTCCATTTCGATCTGGTGGCGGCGCTCCTGCTCCATTTGGACTCGGCGGTCTGCGTTTTCCTTTTTGGAGCGCTCGATCTCGATTTGCGCCTTGATGGCTTCGATTTCCAACAGCTTTTGATTTTGGCGCATGGCATCGTATTCGTGCAGGGCTTCCTTGATGCTGTCGGCGCGACGGCTTTCGATAAATTGAAGCAGCAGATCAACGGTTTCGACGGATTTTTCGTTTTCACCCAAAACGGTCGACTCTTCTGCCGCCGCAAGATGCATTTTTGCTTTTTCCATCGCGGTGTCTCCGCGGCTGATGTGGTCAAGGGCAGCTTCCTTGAGTTCGACCTTGCGCGTGCTCCACCACGCTTCCCACGCTTCTTTTTCCTTGGGCTCGTTTACCTTGTTTTTCTCTTCATTTTCTGCGTCTTTTTGCTTTTCGGCAGCCAAAGTCTGTCTTTGCTTTGCACTGAAAATCGGAATGAAGCTGACGATCAGGAAAATGATGTGGATGAGAAGACCTACAAGGCAGGCGGCGGCCGGCGCGATCAGATAGGCGAACAAAATGTGCATTGCATGGGCATTGTAGGCGGTGTACCAGAACAAAAGCCCACCGATCGCGAAAGCGCCGAGGATAAAGAGCAGAATCTCCATGAGAAAAGCAGGGAGTTTTTTCTTGACGATCAGCCAGGGCAAATACGTTGCCGACAGAAAAAACGCCACCATGGAAGCGGCAATCAACAGCATTTCCACACCGCTGTTGTCGGCGAAAATAAAGGCGGTGTTGTGGAAGTATTGATCTTTTTGACCGAAAAAGTCCAACACCAGAATCACGGATGCCGTCAGCATCACAATGGTGTAAAGTGCGAGAAAAATGATTCGGAACTTGGCGGTGTCGCCGAAGAATTTTTTCCAAGCGTTCACGTAGCCCGCTTTCGTTGTTTTGAAGTTGTCGGTGGGAAGCGGCTTAAATTCAAACT
This sequence comes from Eubacteriales bacterium, assembly GCA_045580105.1. Classification (GTDB taxonomy): domain Bacteria; phylum Bacillota; class Clostridia; order Oscillospirales; family SIG627; genus RGIG5579. Next base: position 21,599 of record JAZNNH010000034.1, read on the forward strand.
TGGTATTGTCGATTTGTGCTTTGATCTGGCGCGATTTGTCCCATTCTTCGCCGGCAAGCTCGGCAAAGGCATCGGCTTCTACCATATCGGTTCTCAGTTGTTTTAATGCTTTGATGTCTGCGTCTCTACTCATACAAACGACCTCCGACTTTTTTTCCATTATATCGAGCTTTTTTTCCTTGTCAATAACGCGCATCTTTGGTGTGTTATCTCTGAATCCGGCCGGAGCCGCCGCCGCCTGCCAGCTTTTCCACTTCGGCAAGGGTGACCATATTGTAGTCGCCTTCAATGGAGTGCTTGAGGGCGGATGCCGCGACTGCGAATTCCACCGCCTCTTGGGTGTTTTTGCCGGAGAGCAGGGAATAAATCAGACCGCCGCCGAAGCTGTCGCCGCCGCCGACGCGGTCGATGATGTGAAGATTGTACTTCTTGGAGAAGCAGGATTCGTTGGTCGAGGCGTTATAAAGCATCGCAGACCAGCCGTTGTCAAAGGCGGAATGGCTTTCACGCAGGGTGATGGCGACCATTTCAAAGCCGAATTTGTCCGCCAGCTGCTTGGCTACGGATTGGTAGCCCTCGCGGTTCAAGGTGCCGGCGGTAATATCGGTTTTTTCCGCTTCGATGCCGAACACGTCCTTGGCATCCTCTTCGTTGGAGATGCAAACGTCCACGTATTGGCAAAGATCGGTCATCGCCTCCCGTGCCGCCTCACGCGTCCAAAGTTTGCCGCGGTAGTTTAAGTCGCAGGAAATTTTGAGTCCCTTTGCCTTGGCGGCAATGCAGGCCTGACGGCAGATTTCAACCAAATCTCCGCCCAGAGCGGGGGTGATGCCGGTGAAGTGGAACCACTTCGCGCCGTCAAAGATGGTTTCCCAATCGAAATCCTCGCGCTTTGCCTCGGCAATCGCAGAATGGGCGCGGTCGTAAATGCAGACCGAGCCGCGTTGCGATGCGCCTTTTTCGTTAAAATAGATTCCCACGCGATCTCCGCCGCGCACGATTTTGGTGGTATCCACGCCATAGCGGCGCAGACTGTTGACGGCAGATTGACCGATTGCGTGAGCGGGGAGCTTGGTCACGTATGCGGCATCGATTCCGTAGTTTGCCAAGGAAACCGCCACGTTTGCTTCGCCGCCGCCGAAGGTGAATTCAACGTGATCGCACTGAACGAAGCGCTCGTAGTTATAGGGTTGCAGGCGAAGCATCAATTCGCCGAAGGTAATCACTTTTGCCATGGTTTTCTCCTCCGTTATTTGCCCAAAGCGGCTTTGCGCGCTTCCAGACAAAGATTTGTAATGGTTTCAAAACGACCGGCGGCAACGTCCGCCTTGGGGCAAACCCAGCTTCCGCCCACGGCGTGGACGAAGGGGGCGTCAACGTATTCCTTGATGTTGGCGGTGTTCACGCCGCCGGTGGGCAAAAATTTCAGACCCACGAACGGAGCGGAGAGATTCTTCATCGCACTTAAGCCCCCGTAGACGTTGGCAGGGAAGAATTTTACCATATTCAGCCCCAATTTCAAGGCCGCCATAATTTCGGTGGGGGTGACGCATCCGGGGCAAACCGCGACGTCGTGCTCCACACAGTAGCTTACGATTTCGGCGTCAAAGCCGGGGGAAACGATGAATTTTGCGCCCATCTCGAGAGCCAGCTTGCACTGATCGAGATTGAGGACGGTGCCGGCACCGACCAGCATCTCAGGGCAGTTTTCTGCGACCGCACGGATGGCCTCGGGGGCACAAGCGGTGCGGAAGGTGATTTCCATCGTGTCCACGCCGCCGGCAAGCAGCGCTTTTGCGGTGGGAACGGCGTCTTCTGCCTTATCCAGCACCACAACGGGAACGACGATAGAGGCGGCCAAGCGTTCTAATACGGTCATTTTTCTTCTCCTTTTCCTTGTTCAGAAAGTCGATCCAAAAGGTCCCAAACACCCAGCATATACATAATGCCGAGTGCACGATCATAAAGTCCGTAGCCGGGGCGCACGTTGCCGGGACCCTCGTCCCACAGATGACGGCCGTGGTCGGGGCGGATATAGCCCTCAAAGCCGTGGTCGTGGTACGCTCTCAAAATTTCCAAAATGCCGGTGTCGCCGTCGCAGTCGCGGTGGGATGCTTCGGAGAAATCACCGTTGGGAAAATGCTTGACGTTTCGGATGTGGGCAAAGGCGATGCGGTCGCAGTGCTTGCGCACGATCTTTGCCACGTCGTTGTTCGGATCGGCGTTCAAGCTTCCCGAGCAAAGCGTTAAGCAGTTGCAGGGGTGATCGACCATTTTGAGGAAGCGGTCGATGTTTTCTTCGTTGATGAGAAGCCGCGGCAGACCGAAAATGTCCCAAGGCGGATCGTCCATGTGGATCGCCATCTTTACGTCGCACTCCTCGCAGGTCGGCATAATGGCTTCAAGGAAGTATTTTAAGTTCGCCCACAGCGTTTCGTGGTCGACGTCTTGGTAGGCACGGAACAACTCGTCCAGCTTTGCCATACGCTCCGGCTCCCAGCCGGGGAAGCTCATATTGTATTTTTCGGTAAAGTCCAGAATGTATTTTGCCATCGCGTTGTAGTCATCCTGAATCATCCCCTTTTCATAAAACAGTGCGGTCGAGCCGTCGCCGATCTCGTGGAAGAGATTGGATCTGGTCCAGTCGAAAATGGGCATAAAGTTATAGCAGATGACCTTGACGCCGTATTTGGCGAGGTTGCGGATGGTGATTTTGTAATTCTCGATGTATTGATCTCGGGTGGGAAGACCGATTTTGATATCATCGTGGACGTTGACCGATTCCACCACGTCGATGGAAAATCCGTATTCGTCGAGTTGACGCTTGACTTCTGCGATCTGTTCTTCTTCCCAAATTTCACCGGGCATTTTGTGATGCAACGCCCAGACGATGCTGGTCACGCCGGGGATCTGCTTGATGTCAGACAGCTTGATTTTATCGTTGCCTTCCCCATACCAGCGGAAACCCATTTTCATTGGCATCCTTGTTTCCTCCTAAACGAAAGATCAAAATCACATAAAAATTCGTTTTTTTCGTGACAAGACCTACTTTCCTATTATTGTATCAAACGCGCTTGGATTTTTCAATGATTTTTTCCATTTTTACACATAAAAAGATGCAAAGGGGTGCGCAAGGGTCTGACTTGTCAGAATTACCAAACTTGAATTTTGTTGAAAAATCATCCTTGTTATTCGCCCCAACGAGCTCCGCTCATCGGCTCCAAAACCAAAAAATCTTGTATTCCAATTCGACTCTCTACAGACAAAAAGAAAAACCATCCAAATTGAAAAATTCTTTCCCCTTTCTTAATTTGCGACAAAAAGGCACAAATTTTAACAATTGCAAAAACCTTATAATACATTTGTGTTCAATTATCAACATATGTGTTCATAAACGCAAGACTTATCCTTTACAATGGTTTTGTAAGGTGGTGAAAATATGCTTGATGCCGCTGTTGTTGGTAGAGTGATCCAAAAATTCAGAGAAGATAAAAAGAAATCCCAGGAGCTGGTAAGCGGTCTTGCGGGAATCGGAAGAACGCATTTGAGCGCCATTGAGCGTGGAGAACGAAAACCAACCCTGGAAACCCTATTTAAAATAGCGGATGCTCTTGACGAAAGGCCAAGCGTGATCGTAGATGCCATCGAGCAAGAGTTAGATGAGAATAAATAAAAGCAGGTCGTGTGACCTGCTTTTTGTGTATTTCCGTGGGCAAGTACGAACATAGCCCACCTTGCGTTGCCGAAACGATATGTTTTTTTATGAAATATTTCGCTTCGCTCAATATGAAATAATGACTGCGTCATTATGAAATTTGATGCTGACGCATCAAGTGAAATGAAATAAATCCCTTATACGCGACAGCGTATTTCATATTCCGAAGGAATATTTCATGCCCGAAGGGCATTTCAAAAATCCCACACGGGATTTATTTCATTGAAAAAAGAGAGTAGCTTTTGCTACTCTCTTTTTTCTGGTTGCGGGGGTGGGACTTGAACCACACGACCTCCGGGTTATGAGCCCGACGAGCTACCAACTGCTCTACCCCGCGATATTGAATGGTGCCGTTGACGGGAATCGAACCCGTACAGTGTTGCCACCGAGGGATTTTAAGTCCCTTGCGTCTGCCAATTCCGCCACAACGGCTTATCTCCTGTCATCGGCTTTTATCATTATATCGAATCCGCAAAAGAATGTCAACACTTTCGGAGAAAAAAGATTTTTTTCGACGCTGTGTTTTCGCTTTTAACCAAAAAAGCAGTTGACCGAGTTGGGCTTTTGTGATAAAATGACAGGGATATTTTCTTTGCATTATATTCTATTTCAAGATGGTGTTTTTCATACCTTAGAAAGGACAGCTTATGCTCGGCTTTTATAATCCGTCTGTGATTTTGACGTATTTGAGTTTGGTTTCCGCCACGTTTGGGATTTCTTTTGTGTTATCGGGAGAAAAGAACGGTTTTTTTGCCGCTCTGATCTGTTTGATGGTTTCCGGCGTGTGCGATATGTTCGACGGGGCGGTGGCAAATCTTTGTCAGCGCAACAAGGAAGAAAAGCTCTTCGGGGTGCAGATCGATGCGTTGTGTGATCTGGTGGCGTTCGGTGCTCTGCCTGCGATGATGGTACTTCGTCTGGGCGCGTGCAGCACCTTCAGCAAGGTCGCCGCGGCGCTGCTTTTGCTCGCGTCCGTCATCCGTCTTGGATTTTTCAACGTACAGGAAATGACCCGCAGTGAAACGGAAAAAAGAACGTATTATTTGGGACTTCCCGTTACCTTGGTTTCGATTTTTCTGCCAGCTCTTTTGCTTTTAAATCTGATTTTCAAAATCCCGAACGGCATTTGGGCACCGCTTTGCCTTTGCGCTCTCGCAGGGCTTGAGGTCAGCCGCATTCCCCTCAAAAAGCCCTACGGCAAAGGAAAACTGTATCTTTTGGTCGTGGGCGTTGCGGTGGGCGTTGCCGTGATTTTCTTCGGTAAGGCGATCGGCGCATGACGTCGAAATGTGGCGAAAAGGGGTATTTTCCCCCCGAAGAAAAAAAGAGCTTGCGGCGCTTGTACCGCACCCGAAGCGGCCGTTTGGTGCTTCGTGCCTTGGTTCGTCCGCGTGTTTCCAGAGCGGCGGGTGTGATTTTGGCCTCGAGGATCAGCAGGCGCTACATTCCCCGCTTTGCGCGCAAGAATAACATTGATCTAACGGAGGCAGAGGATCGGGAATACGGCTCTTTTAACGACTTTTTCACCCGCAATCTGAAAGAGGGAAGCCGGCTGATCGAAATGGATCCGAAGTGCCTGATCAGCCCTTGCGATTCGCTTCTTTCCGTATTCGCGATCGAGGATTCCTCCACCTTTTGCATCAAGGATTCGCACTATACGGTGTCGTCTTTGCTGGAAAGCGAAGAGATGAAGAAAAAGTATAAAGGCGGAATCTGTGCCATTTTTCGCTTGACGGTTTCGGACTATCACCGCTATTGTTATTTCGACAACGGAACGAAAGAAAGAAACCATTTCATTCCCGGAAAACTGCACACCGTCAATCCCGTTTCGACCGAGCGCTATCCGATTTATAAAACGAATTGCAGAGAATATACCCTGCTCCACACGGAAAACTTCGGTGACGTGGTGCAGATGGAAGTGGGAGCTCTTTTGGTCGGGCGTATCGTCAATTACCACCAAGAACACAGCTTTTTCAGAGGGGAAGAAAAGGGCCGTTTTGAATTCGGCGGTTCTACCATTGTGCTCCTCTTTGAGAAAGACAAAGTGAAGTTTCCCGATGAAATATTCGAGTTCTCCCAAAAGGGCTATGAAAAGAAAGTGAAAATGGGAGAAGTGATAGGAGAAAAGCTTTGACCGAGAAAAACACACAGTCAACAAGAGAGAGTTCCCTCGTGGAGAGAATTCTCTCTTTTTTCTTTCCGAAGAAATGTGCGGTTTGTAAAGAATGCGGCTACGATCCGCTCTGTCCGCGCTGTCGGGAGGCACTTTCGCTTACGTTTCAACCCAAAAAGTTTTTATCCCTCGGCGGAAACGGCTTTGCCGATGAAATGCTCGCGCTCTTTCCCTATTCCGAACACGCGGTGAAGATCCTTGTGTTCGGCTGGAAACAGCACCGCTATGCTTCTTACCCCGCTATTTTCGGAGAATACGTAAAACGGACGATGGCAGACAAAGTGGCTTTTTCAAATATTGATCTTGTCACCTTTGCGCCGCGTCGCGCCTCGGCAACGCGTTCTGCCGGATTTGATCAAGCGCAGGAGCTGGCAACGGAGGTTGCGAACATTTTGGATAAGCCCTTGGAAACGCTTCTGGCCCGCCGCGGCTTTTCCCGCGCTCAGCGTACCCTTTCCGCACAGGAGAGAATCCAAAACGTGGCGGGAATTTTTTACCCGACGCGTGCCCTTGAAGGGGAAACGGTTCTCTTGATCGACGACGTGGTGACGACCGGCGCAACCGTGCGGGAATGTGCACGGGTTTTGAAAGGCGCAGGGGCACAGAAGGTGTACGTTCTGACCCTCGCTCACACGTTTGACCGTTAATATGCAGGGCTGTCGCCCCGCAACCCGCGGTTCCCTTCTTTGAAAAGAAAGGAACCAAAGAAACGTTCTATATGAAACCTTTTTGAAAAAAGGTTCCATGCCTCCAAAAACTTTTGTAAGGGGGAATACAAATACCCCTATTCCGGTTTTCTTTGCTTGATTTTTGGGAAAGCACAAACCCATTACAAAAGTTTTCTTTGCTAAATTTCTGGGAAAGTACAAACCCATTAAGAAAGTTTTCTTTGCTTGATTTTTGGGAAAGTACAAACCCATTACAAAAGTTTTCTTTGCCTACTTTCTTTTCCAAAAGAAAGTAGGGTTGAAAGAAATGATAGAAAATGGTATAATAGAAAAAGAGAATGATTCTTTTTGGCTTCGTCCTGCGGGACGGAGAGGAATAAGGAGGAGAATACATGGCACTTTCCTTTCGCGGCGGTCTGACCTTGGACGGTCGAAAACTGACCGCCAGAGAGCCAATCGAAACCATGCCCTCGCCCGGTCTTGTCACCATTCCGACCTTGCAACATAAAGGCGAGCCCTGTGAGCCCTTGGTTAAGGAGGGCGATCGCGTGTTAAAAGGGCAGTTGATTGCCGCGCAACCGAGCGGTGACGTCCTGCTGCACGCCAGCGTATCCGGTCGCGTCCACTCCATCGCAAAAGCCATGACCACCTTGGGGGAAACGGATGCGATCGTCATTGAAAACGATTTTAAAGATGAAATTTGCCCCGAGGCAAGGCCCTTTGCCACACCCATTTCCCAAGCCGACCCGGAAGAGCTGATCGAGCACATCCGCAAAAAGGGAATCGTCGGCATGGGCGGCAAGGCGTTTCCCACTTGGCGCAAGATCGCCTCTGCCCGTTCACACGCGACAAGGGTCATCATCAACTGTGCAGAAAGCGAACCGTATCTGGCCTCGGATCACCGACTTTTACTGGAAAAAACACAGGAAGTGGTCGGCGGTGTCAAGATCCTGCTTCGCGCGATCGGCTGTGAAAAGGCGATTTTCGCCATTGAAGACAATAAGGAAGACGCCGTGGAAGCGGTGCAGAATGCGGTCGGCGCGTCGGACGCCTTCGGCATTGCGGTCTTCCGATCCAAATATCCGCAGGGCGATGAAAAATATCTGATTCGCGCCCTCATGGGAAAAGAAGTCAAAAAGGGAACGCTTCCCATGGACTTGGGTGTGGTTACCTTTAACGTGGAAACCTGCTGGGCGATCTACCGTGCGTTCGTCACGGGTATGCCCGTTGTCGACCGACTTTTGACGGTCAGCGGCGATTGCATCAAAGCCCCCGCGACCCTTTTGGTTCCGCTGGGCGTTAGCTTTTCGGAGGTCATCCACCGTTGCGGCGGCCTGCATCCCATTCCCGACCGCATCCTTTCGGGCGGCCCGATGATGGGCGAACACGTCACGTCCGATACCGTTCCCGTCACCAAATGCGTCAGCGCCGTGCTTGCCGTCACCTGCCCCGAGTTTGAACAAACCCCTTGCATCCGCTGCGGCAGATGCGTCCGCGCGTGCCCGATGCGGCTGATGCCGCTGGAGCTGGTTGACGCCGTGAAAAAAGAAAATCGAATCAAGGCAGAGGAATACGGCCTTGGCTCGTGTACCGAATGCGGTCTTTGTACCTACGTTTGCCCTGCCCGAATCCAGCTTCTGGAAACCATTCGGGAAGGAAAGTCGGTCCTTTTGACCGACCAAGCTTGAAAGGAGGGCAGTATGGCACAATTCAATTCCAATCCGAGCCCTCACATTCGCTGTGAGGATTCCACCCGTTCCCTGATGCTGGACGTTCTGATCGCCCTTTGCCCTTCCTTTATTTGGGGCTTTTACGTGTTCGGTCTGCGTGCGGCACTTCTCCTGTTCCTGTCCATCGCATCCTGCGTGTTGCTGGAATGGCTTGTTTTGAAGCTATTGCGTGGTCGCGCAGGCAACGTTTCCGATTTATCAGCCGCGGTCACCGGTGCAATTTTGGCCTCTCTTATGCCCGTTGCCGTTCCGCTTTGGATGGCACCCTTGGCGGCGTTTCTTGCCATTGTGATCGTCAAGCACCTTTTCGGCGGCTCTCCCAACAATCGCCTCAATCCCGCCTTGACCTCACTTGCGATTTTGTATTTTCTTTTCCCCGAGCACTTGACTCGACTGTCGCAGCCCTTTGTCCATCTTCCGGCGTTTTCCTCGCCCAAGACCGCGGATGCAAGCGTGTTTGAAGTCGCGCGTCCCTTGCAGCAGATGGCGAGCGGCACGTTGCCGACCGATCCGAGCGCATCGCTTCTTCTGACCGGCTCGGTTGCCGGCGGAATGGCTTCCACCTCCGTTCTGCTTCTTGCCGCAGGCGCGCTGTATCTTCTTGTGCGCCGCGTCATCTCTTGGCACATTCCGACCTTTTCCCTTGCGACGGTTGCCGTACTGTCGCTGGTGTTCGTACCCGAAGGGGTCAGCCGTCTTCCCTTTATGACCCTGCAGCTTCTTTCCGGTGCATTGGTGTTCTGCGTCATTTTTGCCGCAACCGATCCCGTGACAAGCCCCATTACAGGAAAAGGCAAGATTGTCTTCGCCGTCCTTTTGGGCGCTTTGACTTATGGCTTGCGCACCCTGTTCTCGACGGAGGGCGTCGGCTTTGCCATCCTTTTGGCTTCGCTCACGTCTCGCTTTTGGGATTATCTGTTCCGTCCCCGCGTGTACGGCATGCCCCGAAACCTCGTGCAGTCCTTCCAAAACGTACCCGGAATGTTCAAACCCACTTTCTTGAAATGGAAAGCGCGCTTCGAGCGGCTGTTTGCTTCGGTGAAACAAATGGGTAAGAGGGAATCGGAAACAAACGAAAAAGAATAAAAGAAAAAACTCCTGAATTTCAGGAGTTTTTTCTTTTCAGTCAAGATCCAAGGTCAGTTCCACGGGGCAGTGGTCACTGCCGAAAATATCGGTCAGAATCCGATGCTCGCGAATGGCGGGGTTCAAATCCGCGGAGGTGACGAAATAGTCGATTCTCCAGCCCACGTTTCGCTCTCTGGCGCGCATGCGATAGCTCCACCAAGAATAGGCGTTCGTTTGATCGGGATACAGATAGCGGAACGAATCGGTAAAGCCCGCCGCCAAAAGACGGGAAAACTGCTCGCGTTCCTCGTCGGAAAAGCCGGGGTTCCCCACGTTGGCTTTGGGGTATGTCAGATCAATTTCTTGGTGTGCCACGTTCAAATCTCCGCAGAGAATCACGCTTTTTTTCTCCTTTAGGGAAACAAGATAAGCGCGCAGATCATCTTCGTATTCCATACGGTACGCCAGCCGCTTCAGCTCCGGTTGGGCGTTGGGCGTGTAGGAATTGACCAAGAAAAAGGAGTCGAATTCCAAGGTGATCAGCCGCCCCTCGTCGCTGTATTTTCCGTCGATGCCGTATTGCACGGAAAGTGGCTCTTGTTTGGAGAAAACAAGCGTTCCCGAATAGCCCTTTTTCTCGGCACTGCTCCAGAATTGGTGATAGCCGGGGGTTAAGATTTGTGCCTGCCCCTCTTGCATTTTGGTTTCCTGCACAGCAAATAGATCGGCGTCCGATTCTTTGAAAAAGTCCAGAAAGCCCTTGGAAAGGCAGGCTCTCAGGCCGTTTACGTTAAAGGAAATCAGTTTCATAGCGGTATCCTCTCAGTATTTTCTCCATTATATCGGTGCGGCGGGCAAAAGTCAATGTGACAAAATGGATCGGCCACTCAAAATTTGACAAATTCCCCGCTTTTCTTTTGTTACCATAGAGCAAAGGAACAAAGAAAGGATGGGAATATGAAAATCATTACTGCCGAAAAAGACGGCTCTTTGATCGTACGGATCACAGGCGACATCGACCACCACAGCGCGCCCGGCATCCGAGAGGAGATCGATCGGGAAATGATCTTGAAAAACCCCAAGGAAATCATTTTGGATTTGGGAAATACGGATTTTATGGATTCCTCCGGTCTGGGACTGATTTTGGGGAGATTGCGGAAAACGCAGGAGCGATCGATCGGACTGACGCTCTTGAACCCTACGGAGCAGATCATCAAAATTCTTCGCCTTGCGGGCGTGGAAAAAACATTGAAGATTACGTATTTATAAGGAGAAGGATATGAAAAAGATTGTGAATACGACGCGACTTCGCTTTCCTGCCTTGGGGGAAAACGAAAGCTTTGCCCGTATCGTGACCGCCGGTTTTTTGATGCATTTGGGCGTGACGCCATCGACCTTGGCGGACATCAAAACCATGGTCAGTGAGGCGGTCACCAACGCCATCGTTCACGGGTATCGGGGCGAGGATCCGAACCAAAGCTTTATTTTTCTGGAATTGAAGTTTTACAAGGATCGAACGCTGATCATCAGCGTCACGGACAAAGGGCACGGAATTGAAAACGTGGAGGCGGCGATGGAGCCGTTCTTTACCACGGATCGGGAGGGAGAGCGAAGCGGGATGGGGCTTCCCATTATGCGCGCCTTTTCCGATGCCATGCGCATCACCTCGCGTCCCGGCAGAACGTGTGTGACCATGCGAAAGAAATTGCCATGACCCCCTACGTCAACGATCCGGATACCATCAGAATGGCAAAAGACGGGAACAGCGTTGCCATGGAAACGGTCGTGAGCACGAACTTGGGGCTGGTGAAAAGCATTGCCCTGCGCTTTACGGGGCGCGGGGTGGAACTGGAGGATCTGATTCAAATCGGAACGGTGGGAATGCTCAAAGCCATTCGCGGCTTCGACCCCGATATGGAATGCCGCTTCACCACCTACGCCGTTCCGCTCATTATGGGAGAGATCAAACGCTTTTTGCGCGACGACGGATGGATCAAGATCAGTCGCGAGGTGCGAAAAAACGCGGCGACGATCTTCCGCTTTACCGAGAATTGGGAGAAAAAACACGGCACGGCGCCGACGCTGGATCTGATTGTGCGGGAAACGGCACTTTCGGAGGAAGCGATTGCCATCGCGCTTGCCGCCAGCCGCCCCGCACTTTCCCTGTATGCCAAGGATGAGGAAACGGGAATTTGCGTGGAGGATCTGATCGGGCACGACAGTATGGAGGACGCCGCCACCTCGATTGCGCTTCGGCAAGCGGTGGAACAATTGCCGCAGGAGGAGAAGAAACTGATTTGCTTGCGTTATTTTAAATCCCTGACCCAAGAGCAAACCGCCAAGATTCTCGGTTTGACACAGGTGAAAGTGTCCCGAGAGGAGAAACGGATTCTGGGAAAGCTCAGACAGGCGTTTTTGTGCTGAAATCGGCGCCGATTTCGGCACTTTTTTTCGATAATGCTTGACTTTTTTGGGCGCATATTCTATAATAAAGTAAATTTTTCCGAAAGGAGACAGCAGGTATGACTCAGTTTGATCGAAATATTCGCATTCGATTTTATTACTTTACTGCAGCGGACTGTCTGTGCTCCGGAAAAAACGAACGGTAACGTTTTTAATCGGGATCAGATGTCCGCAATTCTTACGTTCCCTTTGGGACGTGAAGGGATTGCGGATTTTTTGTTTTCAAGGAGGAAGAGAATATGCTTTCACAAAAAATGCTGGAATTGGGTCAACAAAGCTCGGTCATCCGCGCGATTTCCGAATACGGCGCAAGGCGAAAAAAAGAGATCGGGGCAGAGAACGTGTTTGATTTTTCTCTGGGCAACCCCAGCATCCCCGCGCCGGAGAAAATCACCGAAACCATCGTCGAGCTTTGCCGGACGCTTTCCCCTTGTGCCCTGCACGGATATACCTCGTCTGCCGGCGATCTTGGGGTCAGACAGGCGATTGCCGAGTCCATTCAAAGCCGCTTTGGTGCTCCTGCGAGTGCACAGCATATTTATATGACCTGCGGTGCGGCGGCGAGTTTGACCATCGCGCTTCACGCCGTGCTGAACCCCGGCCAAGAGGTGGTCGTACCCGCTCCCTTTTTTCCCGAATATCGCGTGTTTGTGGAAAAAGCAGGCGGTGTTTTGGTGCCCGTTCCCAGTTTGATGCCCTCGTTCCAGTTGGATTTGGAAGCCATGGAGCGTGCCATCACCGAAAAAACGAAGGTCGTTCTTCTCAACTCCCCCAACAATCCCACCGGTGCGGTCTATTCCGAAGAAAGTTTGGTTGCCCTCGCCGCCCTTTTGAAGAAAAAGGAAGCGCAGTTCGGCACAACCATTTTCCTTTTGACCGACGAGCCGTACCGTGAACTGTACTACGGCAAGGGCGCTTTGACTTGGCTTCCCTCGCTTTACGAGCGCACCTTGGTCGGCTATTCTTACAGCAAATCGCTGTCCTTGCCGGGCGAGCGAATCGGATATCTGTACGTGTCGGACACCTGTCCCGATGCGGATCTGGTTTTTGCCGCCGTGTGCGGCGCAGGCAGAAGCTTGGGTTTTGTGTGTGCGCCCTCTCTTTGGCAGAAGGTGGCAGGCGCTTGTCAGGGCATTTCCAGTGACGTGGAACAGTATCGGGAAAACAAAGATCTTTTGGCAGGGGCGCTTTCTCAGATGGGCTACACCATCACCCCGCCCGAAGGCGCGTTTTACCTTTTCGTTCGCGCTCTGGAGGAGGATGCCAATGACTTTTGCGAAAAAGCCAAAGCGCACGAGCTTCTTCTCGTTCCCAGCGACTCGTTCGGCGTGAAGGGCTTTGTGCGGATCGCGTATTGCGTCAGCAAAGAAACCATTGAAAAATCTCTTCCCGCATTCCGCGCCTTGATGGAGGAATATCAAAAATGAGCCAAACGCAGTTAGACGAAGCCCGCGCGCGCATCGACCAGATCGATCAGGAAATGGCAGCGCTCTTTTCCGCGCGCATGGAAGCGGCAAAGCAGGTCGCGCTTTATAAAAAAAGCACCGGTATGCCGATTTTTGATCCCGCCAGAGAAGATGCCGTCATTACCCGCGGCGCGACGCGTGTCGAAGAAGACATTCGCGGCTATTACATCAATTTTCTGCACGCCACGATGGACGTTTCCAAGGCGTATCAATCGCGCTTAATCGAGGGGATGCAGATCGCGTTTTCGGGGGTTCCCGGCGCGTTTGCGGAAATTGCCGCTCGCAGAATTTTCCCGAAAGGCAACCCCGTCGGCTTTGCCGATTTTGCCAAGGCGTATGCGGCGGTGGAAGAGGGACGGTGCGACGTGGCGGTTCTGCCGCTGGAAAACAGCACCAACGGTGACGTGGGAACGGTGATGGACCTTGCGTTCTTCGGTTCTCTTTCGATCAACGGTATTTACGACATTCCCATCGAACAGCACCTTTTGGCAAAGCCGGGGGTCTCTCTTTCCGACATTAAAACAGTCATCAGCCATCCGCAGGCGCTGGGGCAGTGCTCGACCTTTTTGAAAAAGAGAGGGCTTGCCTGTATGGAAGCGGCGAATACCGCAGTTGCCGCCAAAAAGGTGGCAGAAGAGAGCGACGGCACGATTGCCGCCATCGGAAGCTTGGAGGCGGCAAAGGAATACGGCCTGCAGGTGCTTTGCAGTCACATTCACGACAAAGGGGGCAACACCACGCGCTTTGCGGTGTTTTCCCGTGTCCCGAAAGAGCCGGGACCTGCCGATCGGCAATTTGTGATGCTCTTTACGGTGAAAAACGAAGCCGGCGCATTGGCAAAGGCGGTTTCTGCCATTGGCGAACACGGCTTCAACCTGCGTGCCATCAAAAGCAGACCCACCAAGAAGCTTTCTTGGGAGTATTACTTTTTCCTCGAAGGAGAGGGGCATCTGCACTCATCCGAGGGCGAAATCATGCTTTCTCTGTTGCGGGAAAACTGCAATGATCTGAAAATTTTGGGTTGTTTTGAAAAAGAAAGTATTTTAGAATAGGGGAAAAAATGGAAATTCGTGTCAAAACACGCACAGGAGAGTACCCCATTTATTTGGAACGAGGGGGACTTGCCCGCGCGGGAGAACAATTTTCTTTGAATCGAAAATGCTTCATCCTCACCGATGAAAACATTCCGAGCGAATACGTTGAAACCTTGAAGCGCGCTTGCCGCGAGCCGCACGTTTTCGTGATTGAGCCGGGGGAACGGTCGAAAACCTTGGCGGTGTTTGAAGCGTGTATTATGGAAATGCTAAACGCTTCCTTTTCCCGCACGGACTGCGTGATCGCGCTGGGGGGCGGTGTGGTAGGAGATCTGGCGGGATTCGTTGCCAGCGCTTACCTGAGAGGGGTGGATTTTTATAACATTCCCACAACCCTCCTCTCTCAGGTGGATTCCTCCATCGGCGGAAAAGTGGCGGTCAACGTAAAGGGCTTGAAAAACATGGTGGGCGCGTTTTATCCTCCCAAGGCAGTTCTGATCGACCCGAATACGCTTTCCAGTTTACCCCGTCGGCATCTTGCCGCAGGGCTTGCCGAATCGGTGAAAATGGCGATGACCTTTGACCAGGACGCGTTTCGGCTCATCGAAGAAAACGATCCGATGGAGCATTTGGACAAAATCATCGAACAAAGTCTTCGCATCAAGAAACAGGTGGTGGAAGAGGACGAACTGGAATCGGACCTAAGAAAGGTGCTCAATTTCGGTCACACCCTTGCCCACGCCATTGAAAGCGAAAGTCATAAGACGGACGACCCGCTGTTTCACGGGGAAAGCGTGGCACTGGGGATGATCCCGATGTGCTCGCCCGAAGCAAGAGCGCGACTTGTTCCCGTCTTGGAAAAAATCGGGCTTCCCACCCGTTTTTCCTTGGATCCCGACGCCTTGCTTGCCGCGATGCGTCACGATAAAAAAGTAAGTCAGGATTCCATTGTTTTGATCCGTGTGGACGAAGTGGGATCGTATCGAATGGAAACAAAACCGCTTTGTGAATTCGAAGAAGAAGTGAAAGGTTGGAAGTTATGAAAAACACCTTTGGAAACGCGGTAACGCTGACCCTTTTCGGGGAAAGTCACGGTCAGGCGATCGGCTGTGTGATCGACGGGATTGCGCCGGGGATTGCGGTGTCAACGGAACGCATTTCCCATTTTCTTTCGCTTCGCCGCCCGCAGGGAGCTATTTCCACGGCACGATGCGAGCCCGACCCCGTTTCGATCGTCAGCGGTGTGTTTGAGGGAAAAACCACGGGAACACCGCTTTGTCTTCTCATTCCCAACACCGAGCAGCGCTCGAAGGACTATCAAGCCGTGACGGCTTACCGTCCGGGACACGCGGATTTTACCGCACAAATGAAATATCACGGGTATCAGGACGCGCGCGGCGGCGGACATTTTTCCGGCCGCATTACCGCCCCACTGGTGGCGGCAGGCGCGATTCTTTCCGATGCCCTGAAAGAAAAAGGAATTGTGATCGGCACGCACATTAAAACGTTGCACGGGATTTCGGATACCGATCTGACTGCGACCCGCGAGGTACTGGAAGCGCTCTCGCAACGGCCGTTCCCCGTTCTCGATTCTGCGGTCGAGGAAGCGATGAAAAACGAAATTTTAGCCGCAAAAGAGGCAGGCGACAGTGTGGGCGGTGTGCTGGAAAGCGCCGTTCTGGGTCTTCCTGCCGGCGTGGGCGAACCTTGGTTTGATTCGTTAGAGGGGATGCTCTCGCACGCGCTCTTTTCCATTCCCGCCGTGAAAGGGGTGGAATTCGGGGACGGCTTCGGCTTGACCGAAAAATTCGGAAGCGAGGCGAACGATGCCTTTGCGCCGGGCGGGGACGGCGCGATCGTCACGAAAACCAATCACAACGGCGGCATCAACGGCGGCATTTCCAACGGAATGCCCCTCCTCTTCCGCTGTGCCGTGAAACCCACGCCCACCATTGCCAAAACGCAAGATACGGTGGATGCGAAATCCGGCAAAGAAGTCGAATTTTCCTGCGGAGGCAGACACGACCCCTGCATCGTGCATCGCGCCAGAGTTGTGGTGGACAGCATCACGGCGCTGGTGCTCGCGGATGCGCTGACCACGCGCTTCGGCACGGATTTCTTAGCACCGGAGAAAGTCCAATGAAATACGGTTTGATCGGGGAAACGCTCGGACACAGCATGTCGGTTCCCATTCACACGCGGCTGGGTCTTTACGAATATTGCCTTTGCCCCTTAAAACAAGAGGAACTGGATTTGTTTTTGCGCCGTCGCGATTTTTCGGGGATCAACGTGACCATCCCCTATAAAAAAGCGGTCATCCCTTATTGCACAAAGCTTAGCCGAGAAGCGGAGCTTTGCGGCGCGGTGAACACCATCGTGCATCGCGACGGGGAACTTTTCGGCTACAACACGGATTTTCTCGGACTCAAAGCCCTGACCGAAAAGCTTGGTGTGGACGTGAGAGAAAAAAACGTTCTGATTTTAGGAAGCGGCGGCACCGCCGGTACGGCGCGTGCGCTTTGCCGTCATTTGGGCGCTTCTCGCATTGATATGGTCAGCCGCAGCGGAAAAGACGGCTGTATTTCCTATGAAGCGGCGATCCAAAAGACGGATACGCAGGTCATTTTCAACACCACGCCCTGCGGTATGTTCCCGAATATGGGCAAAAGTCCGATTGATTTGGCGTATTTTCCCCGCCTTTTCGCGGTTTTGGATGCGGTGTATAATCCCTTGCAAAGCCAGCTTGTTTTGGATGCAAAAAAAAGGGGGATCAAAGCGATGGGCGGGCTTTATATGCTCGTATCGCAAGCCATCTTTTCCGCTGTCATTTGGACGGGAAGACAGGATCTGACCGAACAGATCGACCCCATTTACGAAGCGATGTTCAAAACGATGCAAAACATCGTCCTGGTGGGGATGCCCGGCGTGGGCAAAACCACCTTGGGAAAGAAGCTTGCCGAAAAACTGGGGAAAACCTTTTTCGACAGTGACGAAGAGATTGTAAAACAAGCGGGCATCTCCATTCCCGAAATCTTTGCCCGCGATGGTGAAAAGGGCTTTCGCGACCTCGAAGAAGAGGTGATTTCGGCGCTTTCTGCCAAGCAAAACGCGCTTCTTGCCACCGGTGGCGGTGCCGTTTTGCGGCAAGCAAACGTCGATCACCTGAAGGGAAACGGAATTTTGATCTTTTTGGATGCGCCGCCCGAAACCTTGCTCGCGACCTCAAACCGCCCGCTTTCTTCTACGCCGGCGGCCTTACACCAGCGCTATGAAGAGCGCTACGATCGATACTGCAGCGTTTGCGATATTCACGTTTCCGTTACGCGCGACGTGGAAGAAAATCTTGCCAAAATATGGGAGAAGATTATATGAGACTGCTTGTCATCAACGGCCCGAATTTAAACTTTCTCGGAATTCGGGAGCCGGAGCATTACGGCAACCAAACCTACGAGGATTTGTGCGCGCGGATCCGCGATCACGCGGCAAAGCGCGGGGTCGAGGTTGAAATTTTCCAGTCCAACCACGAAGGGGCTTTGGTCGATGCCATTCAAGAGGCGTATGGCAAGGTGGACGGAATCGTCATCAACCCTGCCGCCTATACCCACACGAGCGTGGCGATTCTGGATGCGGTCAAAAGCGTATCCATTCCCACCGTGGAGGTGCACATTTCCAAAGTCAATCAACGAGAATCCTTCCGTCAGGTCAGCTTCATCCGCGAGGCGTGCATTGCCACGATCGCGGGCAAGGGCTTTGACGGATATTTAGAGGCGATGGATCTGATTTTAAAGCGAGGCGAGGTTTCGGTATGACCGTCACGATTTTGCCCTCGCTTGCCCACGGAAGCGTGACCGCGCCGCCGTCGAAAAGCGTCGCGCACCGCGCGCTCTTTGCCGCCGCGCTGTGCGAGGGAGAAAGCACGCTTTCGCCCATCGCGCTTTCGGAAGATATGCTGGCAACGATGGACGCGCTCGGTGCGCTCGGTGCTTCGTTTTCTCGCTCAGGGGATACGGTTCGGGTCAAAGGAATTGAAAAGTTGCCCGGCGCAACGGGCGAACCCCTTTGCTGTCGCGAAAGCGGCAGTACCCTTCGTTTTGTGCTTCCGCTTTGCCTGTTGTGCGATCGGGAACTGATCCTTCGCGGCTCTGCCCGCTTGATGGAGCGCCCGCTTGACGTATATGAAACGCTTTGCAAGGAAAACGGATTTCTCTTTGAAAAAAAGAAAGAGGAGATCCGCGTTCGCGGCAAGCTTTTGGCGGGAGAATATAAAATTTCCGGAGAAATTTCCAGCCAGTTTATCACCGGGATGCTCTTTGCCCTTTCCCTTTTGGAGGGGGAGAGCATTCTGCACGTGACGGGCAAGATGGAGAGTGCGTCTTACGTGGATATGACCTTGGACGCCCTGCGTGCCTTCGGGGTGGAAATTTGTCGCGAGGGGCAGGATTTTTTCATCCCTGCTTTCACTCGCTTTTCCCCGCGCGCCTACCGCATTGAGGGGGACTGGTCGAACGCCGCCTTTCTCCTTGCGCTTTCTTCTGTGGGCGGTAACGTTTCCGTTGAGGGAATGGAAGCCGACTCCTGTCAAGGTGATCGGGTTTGTGTGGAAATGATCCGAAAGATCGAGTCGGGATGCCCGACGCTATGTCTTTCCGACTGTCCGGACTTAGGGCCCGTTCTTTTTGCCCTTGCCGCTTACCACAACGGCGCGGTGTTTGAAGGGGTGCGGCGTCTTCGTCTAAAAGAAAGCGACCGCGCGCTTGCCATGGCGCAGGAGCTGAAAAAATGCGGAGTTGATCTAATCTTGGAAGAAGATCGGATCACGGTGCCCGGTGGGTGCTTGCGCGCCCCGACGGAACCGATTTTCGGGCACAACGATCACCGCATCGTGATGGCGATGAGCGTGCTTTTGAGCCGTCTGGGCGGGAGCATTCGCGGAGCGGAGGCGGTCGCCAAAAGCTATCCCGACTTTTTTGCTGTATTAAAAAAACTTGGAATCGAAGTGATGGAAGATGAAACTGAATAAAAATGCAGACACCACCTTTTTGATCGTAGGTCTGGGTCTTTTGGGCGGCAGCTACGCCAAAGCCCTCAAGAAAAAAGGATATACGGTCTGGGCGATTGAAAAAAAGCAGTCCTCGCTGGACTATGCCCTCTCGCGTGGCATCATTGATCGCGGAAGCACGAAGGTAGAAAAAGAACTGATCGAACAGCCTGCCGTGACGGTCTTTGCGCTCTATCCCCACGTATTGTTAAACTGGATCGAAGAAAATGCCTCCCTTTTCCCCAAGGGCGCGTACTTAACGGACGTGACGGGTGTCAAGAGTCAGGTCGTGCAAACGGTGCAAGCGATGCTCCCCGACGGTGTGGAATACATTTCCGCGCACCCGATGGCAGGACGCGAGGTCGGGGGTGTGGAAAACAGCGACGACGGCATTTTCGCCGGCGCGAACTACATCGTCGTTCCCACCGAGCGCAACACAGAAGAGGGAATCGCGCTTTGCAAGGAATTGGGGAAAGAGCTGGGCTTTGCGCGCATCAGTGTGCTGACCCCCGAAAAACACGATGAAATGATCGCGTTCCTGTCCCAGCTGACCCACTGCATTGCCGTGAGCTTGATGTGTGCCGGCGACGACGAGGGACTGGTCGCCTACACCGGTGACTCGTTCCGCGATCTGACCCGAATTGCCCGAATCAACGAAGACCTTTGGAGTGAACTGTTTCTTTTGAACAAGGAAGCGCTTTTGTCCCAAATGCAAAAATTCCAAAAAACGTTTTCGTCCTTGACCGATGCCATTGCCCGTGAAGACGTTTCGGCGATGAAAGACATGATGCGCCTTTCCACCGCAAGACGTGCTTTGTTTGACCGAAAAGGAGAAAGCAAATGAATTTTATTCGAAAACTACCCATTCCGATGGAAATCAAAGAACAGTTCCCCGTCAAGCCGGAATGGGAAGCAAAAAGAAATGAGAAGCTTGACGAGCTGCGTGATATTTTTACGGGCAAAAGCTCGAAGTTTGCGCTGATCATCGGCCCTTGCTCGGCAGATAGTCGCGAAGCGGTGCTGGCGTATTTGGAAAAGCTTGCCGTGGTGCAGGAACAAACGCGCGACAAGCTCTTGATCATCCCCCGCATCTATACCAACAAGCCCCGCAGCACCGGTCAGGGATATAAGGGAATGCTTCATCAGCCCGACCCCAATTCCCGCCCCGATATGCTCAACGGCATCATTGCCATTCGTAAGCTTCACCTCGCGGCGCTTTCCGACTACGGCTTCACCTGCGCCGATGAAATGCTGTACCCCGAAAACCACCGTTATTTATCCGACCTTCTTGCCTATATCGCAGTGGGTGCCAGAAGTGTGGAAAATCAACAGCACCGCTTAACCGCCAGCGGAGTGGACGTGCCGGTCGGTATGAAAAATCCCACCGGCGGCGATATGCACGTTTTGATGAATTCCATCTTTGCGGCGCAAAGCCCGCACACCTTCCTGTATCGCGGCTGGGAAGTGCACAGCGACGGCAACCCCTACGCCCACGCCATTTTGCGCGGCTACGTCGATTTTTCCGGCAAGTGCGTGTCGAATTACCACTACGAAAACCTCTTGGAACTAAACGAGCTTTACGCTCAAACCAATTTGCGCAATCCCGCGTGCATCGTGGATACCAACCACGCTAATTCCGGAAAACGTTACATAGAGCAGATCCGCATTGCCAAGGACGTGGTTTACAGCCGCAATCACAATGCCGATATCCGCGGTATGGTCAAGGGCTTGATGATCGAAAGCTATTTGGAGGACGGTGCGCAAAAGGTGGGCGAAACCGTGTTCGGAAAATCCATCACCGACCCCTGCCTTGGCTGGGAAAAATCCAAAGATCTGATCTTCGAAATTGCCGATACCTTAAAATAAAAAAAGAAGAGCGAAAGCTCTTCTTTTTTTATTTCTGATTGGTTGGGGTCAGTCGTTCGATGTGGAGTCGGCATCTTCCTGCAAGGCGCGATCGCGGTCTGCCAAGCGATAAATGAGAAGAAAGAGGGCAAAGCAGAACAGGGCGATGCCAAATGAAATCCAAAACGAGGGACGGTAGGAATGGAAGCGGTCGTGCAGGAAATTGGTGACGTAGTTTCCGAAAAAATTGGAAACGGAAACGATGGCAAGGAAAATTCCGGTGTATTGCGCCTGTGCGCGGTAACCGAAGAGAGAATAGGCAACAAGAGGGGTGAGAATGGTGACAGTGGGCAGTGCCGCGGCGTAAATGAAAACAGCCAGGGTTGCCATGCCGAAACTGCTGGTAAGTGCGAAAAGGGCAAGACTTGTGGCGGCGCAAAGCAAACAGAAAAGATTGACCTTTCTTGCCCCGATCTTGTCGCTGAAAAAGCCGACCAAAAATTTGGATGCGGTGAGAAACAGCATCATGGTGCTGTAAAGCGCGGAGGCGCGGGTGGGAGAAAAGCCGACGTCCACAAAATGGGAGCGCAGGATGGAAAGGACCATATAAAGGCCAAAGCAAGACAGGAGTGTTGCTAACAGCATCAGATAGAAAGCGGGGCGTGTCCAAAGCTCTTTCATCGAAGCACCGGCAAAGGCGCGGTCGGCAATGCGACGGCGTTTGCCGACGACCTCTTCTCCGTCGCCCAAAGGAACCAGCCCCTTATCTTCGGGCTTGTTTCGAACCAAAACGAAAAAGAGAATGGCGGCAAGAAAGAGAGAATCGGCGGCAACCTTGAAGGAAGAACGGAACGAGCCGGACTCCATCGCGGCGGTCTGAAGGAACGCCATAACGCTGGCACCGATGCCGGATGCCGCTGTGACCAATCCGAGAACGGTTCCCGCGTGACGGTGAAACCAAGCGCGCACGATCAGGGCGGCGCCCGAGGTGGAACAAAAGCCGGCGGTCAAGCCAAGCAGGGTGCCGGATACGATCAGTGCCGGATACGCCTTAATGTTTGCCAAAATGAGGTATCCGATTCCCGCGGTCAAGAGCCCGACCGTGGCGGGAATCCGACAGCCGAAGCGCGAAATGAGAAAGCCGGAAAGGAAGGTGGATAGTGCACCGGTGATCGTTTGAGCGCTAAACGCCAAGGAAAACTCGGCTCGCGAAATGGAAAGGTATTCCGTGATGGGGATCAGGTGCAGGGACTGCAAATTGTTTCCCACGCCGCCGTGGACGAAAATCATAAACAAAACCGTGGCGGCGACGATCCAGTGATAATGATCTCTCAGATACGATCGCTTGGTTTTTGTTTTCGGGTTCGATTTCATAAAGCACCTCTTGTATCGATTCGGGTCAGGACTTTTTTCACAAGTTGTTACGTTGTTTTTTCGAAAATCTTTTCTGTAATTTTTTCATGAGAAGAACCGACAAAATCCGACTGCTTGACCGGACGCATCGAGGGATCGGGGAAGGTAAAGTACCGCGTGGCGGGATAATCTCGGTTCCAGCAAAACAGATGAATCCGTTCCACGTCCGCCGTAGGAATCGTGCCGTCCTCGACAAAGTAATATTCACCTTCTCCGGCTTCTCTTTCGGGGTTTTTAGAAACTACAATGTCGGCATTGTCCGCAAAAAGCGTGCGGGAATAGGGGGTCATATGAAGGCGCGTGCCTTCGGAGAGCGCGAGGATGCGCTCGCAAAGCGCGCGGTCGCGGCTTTGGCGCTTGCCGCCCAACGAAAGACCCATTTTGTTATCGATACAAATCAAAAGGATCATAGCATCTCCTTGGAAAACGGTTATTTTTGCCCCAAAATGGCAAACGGACCGCTGCCGTTGCCTTGATAGCTTAGGTCTTTGACCTGACTTTCCGCAAGCGCGTCTGTTGCGATGCCCAAAAGGGTGTCCGAAACGGTCAGAGCGGTGGTGGGGGAAGAGTCAAACGCATTGGAAAGATAGCGAACCTGCTCCGGCAAGGTGACACTTGCGGCCGTTCCGTTGTACCGGATCAAAACGCCTTGTCCGACCACTACCCATTCTTCGGTTTTACTTTCCAGCCAAGGGGTTTGCGAAAAGGCGTTGCAGCCGATTTCGCTGACTTGTTCAGGTACGCGGAAGGCGTCGGAGGACAGGGCACAGCGCCAAAAGGCGTACGGCCCGATGGAGGTGAGCGAATCGGGGAGTGTGATGCTGCCAAGTTCCCTGTTATCCCCGAATGCCTCTTCTCCGATGGAAGTGACCCCCTTCGGGAGCTTGACTTCTTTCAAGTTGCATCCGAAAAAGGCGCCCGTGGGAAGCGCGGTCATAGAATCGGAAAGGGTGACGGTTTCCAAGCGCGTGCAGTTGGCAAACGCTTCCTCCCCCAATTCTTTGACGGTGGAAGGCAGTTTTACTTCGACCAGCTGTGTGTGTTCAAAGCATTTGTTGCCGATGCGTTCCAAAAACGCGGGGAGCCGGACGTGGGAAAAGGAGCCGTTTTGAAACACCTCGTCCTCGATGGCAACGACCTTGTATTGATCCACTTCATCCGGCAGGAAAAGGGAGGACGAACCGTATTCCGCCGGCTCTGCCTGCGAAATGTGACACGTCGAATTGCTGTAAAGCTCGTAAGTGATGCCCTCGATTTGCACGGTGCGAAGAAACGTTCCGGTTTCGGAAAAAAAAGAATCCGGCTCGAAGAGCGGCTCCGGACTTTCTTTGACGCAAGAAGACAGCAGGAGGGATACAAGAAGAAAAAGGAGAAGAAGTTTTTTCATTTTCTTACCTTTCATTTTTTTAATACGCTTCTATCTTACCCCAAGTGGACAAAGAAGTAAAGAGAAATTTTCCGCTTTGGGGCAAGAAAAACAAGCGTCCCGTTTTGTTTCGGGGCGCTTGTGTCGTTTTAGGTGTATTGAGAACGGTAAAGCTCCGAGTAAAAGCCGCCGGCGGCCAAAAGGGATTGGTGGGTGCCCTGTTCGATGACGTCGCCGTCTTTGACGACCAGAATCAGATCGGCGGAGCGAATGGTGGAAAGGCGATGCGCAATGACGAAGGAGGTTTTTCCTTCCATCAATTTGAGCATGGCTTTTTCAATTTTGATTTCCGTTCGGGTGTCCACGTTACTGGTGGCTTCGTCGAGAATGAGCATTTTGGCGTGGCTGAGCATACTGCGGGCAATGGTGAGAAGCTGTTTTTGTCCCTTGGAAATGTTCAGACCGCCGTCTTCCATACGGGTGTCGTATCCCTTTGGCAGAGAAAGAATGAAGTTGTGGATGCCGGCATCCTTTGCCGCCTGCTCGATTTCCTCTCGGGTGGCGTGCTGAGCGCCGTAGGCGATGTTTTCCGCAATCGTGCCGCCCATCAGCCAAGTTTCTTGCAAAACCATGGTAAACGCCGCTCTCAAATCGTCGCGACGGATCTTTTGCAGGGGGATTCCGTCCAAAAAGATTTCACCCGACTGATGATCGTAAAAGCGCATCAAGAGATTGACGATGGTGGTTTTACCGCCGCCGGTCGGACCGACAATGGCAACCGTTTTGCCTGCGGACACGCGCAAGGAAAGGTCGTGAAGAATGATTTTCTTCGGGTCGTAGCCGAAGCGAACGTTGCGAAATTCGATTTCTCCGCGCACGTCCTGCAAGGCGACCGCGCCGGGATCGTCTGCTTTTTCGGGGTTCTCGTCCATCAAGGAAAAGACGCGTTCCGCGGCACTGCGAAGACTTTGCAGGTCGGCTAAAATATTGGAAAATTCATTGATCGGGCCGGAAAATTTTCTGCCGTAGAGAATGAACGAGGAAATGCTTCCCAGCGTCAGAGAGCCGGTGACGAACAGACACGCGCCGGCGATGCTGATGACGGAAATGGAAAGGTTGTTGATGAAGTTGACGCTCGGTCCCATGGTGGCAGATTGGTAATCCGCCAGATACGTTGCCTGCGCCGCATTTTGGTTGCGCTCGTCGTAACGATGCGAAAAATAGGATTCTTTTCCGTACGCCTTGATGGTCTTGCTGCCGGAGAGAATCTCTTCTGTAAAGCCGTTCAGTTTACCCAATTCCGCGCTGCGTTTGCGGAAGAGCGGTCGAACGAGCTTGGTGCGGCGAATGGTAACGATGATGGAAAGGGGCAGGGTGACCAAAAAAACCAAAAGCATTTTCCAAGAGATGCTCAGCATCATCAAAAAGGCGCCGCCGACCGTGATCAGGGACGTGAAAATCTGCAAGAGATCGCCCGTGAGGGAGGTGTTGATGGTATCAATGTCATAGGACAGACGGCTGATGACGTCACCTGCCTGCAGCTTGTCAAAATAACCCACCGGTAATGTAAGGAGCTTGTCGTATACCTCTTTTCGCAGTTTTCGCGTGATCTTTTGGGACAGAACGGTCATCACGATGGAAAGCAGATACGAAAGCGCGGCGGATACGACGTAGAAGATTACCATCAGAGTGCAGTAGTGGAACACGGTGTCAAAGTCCACCAAAGCCGTTTTTGTACTCACGTCGTAACCGATGGCGTCAATGGCTTTTCCTGAAAGAGAGGGGCCGACCAGCGCCAGCGCGTTCGATATGCACACCAAAATTAAGGTGATTGCCAAGGTAAAGCCGAAGCGGAAGAGATATTTTCCCAAACGCAAAAACACATTGGGGCCGTGATAGCGAAATTCCGCATTGTTTTCGCTGCCGTGTCGGGAGGGGCGTTGTTTGGCGTTCATGCTTTGGCCTCCCCCATCTGAGAATGTGCAATTTCCTGATAAACGAGGCAGGTTTCGGAAAGCGTTTTGTCGTTGCCTTTTCCGATCAATTCCCCGTGCTCCAAAACCAAGATCAGATCGGCGGAGCGAATGGAACTGATGCGCTGTGCCACCACTACGCAGGTGGAGTTGCCGTGATGCTCCTTGATCGCCGAGCGCAGGGCGGCATCGGTCTTATAGTCAAGGGCAGAGGAGGAGTCGTCCAAGATGAGAATGTCAGGATTCGCTGCGAGCGCACGGGAAATGAGCACGCGCTGGCGCTGACCGC
>JAZNNH010000035.1:0-23067 GCA_045580105.1 Eubacteriales bacterium
GTTAAAAACTCTTCCTTGGCAGGAATGTATTTGACAATGCTGGGAATGTAGTGATCGTAGGCACCGGCACCTCTGAGGACGGTGGAAAAAATGCGGTTTTTGGCAGCCATGGCCGAAACGGCACGGTTGACTTCCATCTCGCTCATTCCCTCGGGAATGTTCAGAGCACCGTCTTCCAGAATCATGTCGGCGGGGACGTCGCGATACAGGTCGCGATAGCTTTCCACACCTACGGTCTTCAACATTTCAAGCCGTTCTTCCTTGGTGGAAGGAATATAGCTTGCCATGATTTATGCCTCCTTGGCGCAATGTGCCTCGTAGGCAGCGGCATCCATCAATTCTTCTTCAGCGGATACGTTTTCTACTTTCATGATCCAAGCACCGTAGGGATCTTCGTTCAGAAGTTCGGGAGCATCGTTGAGGTTTTCGTTGATTTCGCAAACCACACCGGAAACGGGGCTGATCAGGTCGGAAACGGCCTTAACGGATTCGACGTCGCCGAAGCTTTCGCCTACGGTAACCTTGTCACCGACTTCGGGAAGACCAACGAACACAACGTCGCCCAGAGCGTGCTGTGCAAAATCGGAAATACCGATGGTAGCGATACCGTTTTCATATTTGACCCATTCGTGGGACTGAGCATACTTCATTTCTGCAGGATAATTCATTTTTGTTACCTCCAAATAATTTAAAATTCAATGTATTTTTCCGCAAAGCGGGGAAACCCTGTTTTAGTCGACGATGGCTCTCGCGTAGGGGGGCTGAGACTGATCCATGTGCTTGGTGACAATCTTTGCCGCCAGCTTCTTGCCGCGCACGTCGATCGAGATGGCATCTTCTGCGCCCACGCTTCTGTCAACGTAGGCAAGACCGATGGAACGCTTGCCGGTGGTTTCCAGAATGTTGCCGTTTTCGTCGAAATCATAGTAAGGCACCATCGTACCGGAGGTCACCCAGCCGATGTGCTTGTCGCCGAGGTACAGATCCATACCGGCACGCATAACACCGCGATCCACCAGAGCGATGGAAACGATCTTTTTGTCCGTACCGTTTTCTTTCTGTGCCTGCAGGAGATCTTTTGCGATGAAATCGCCTTTTTCTTCTACAAAGGAAACTGCGAATTTTGCCAAAGAAACGGCAAAAATCGGCATTTCGGCACCGCTGGCATCCTGACCCATTTCGTGGCCGTACAAAGGAAGCCCTGCTTCCAAACGGAGGGTGTCGCGAGCGCCCAGACCGGTGGGTGCTGCGCCCAGTTCAACCAAGCGATCCCAGAGCCAGTTGACGTCTTTTGCGTCGATGAACAGTTCCCAGCCGATGGGGTCACCGGTGTAACCGGTTTTGGATACGCGAACGGTGTGACCTTCCATATCCACTTCGTTCAGATCGTTTCTCTTCGGGCCGGTGATTTCGGCACCGCCGGTGAGAACCTTCAGAATCTTCTCGGCATCGGGGCCTTGAATAGAAATGGAAGAATAGGTGTCGGTGATGTTGGTGAGGGTGCAGTTGTAATCGGGCAGGAATTTTGCAAAGTATGCCAAGTCCTTATCCGTGTTGGAAGCGTTGACAACGAGCATGTAACGATCTTCTTCGAACATATACAGGTAAGCATCGTCGATCGCGCCGCCGGTTTCGGAGGGGATGATGCAGTACTGTGCTCTGCCGGGAGTGAGTGCCGCTACGTTGGAAGTGAGAACCTTCTGCAAAAAGGCCACGCGTTCGGGACCTTCAATGATCAATCGACCCATGTGGGATACGTCGAACAGACCGCAGCTTTTACGGTCAAAAAGATGCTCGGCGACAATTCCGGCAGGATATTGAATGGGCATTTCCCAACCGCCGAAATCGACCATGGTAGCGCCTGCGGCAACGTGGGCGTCGTAAAGGGGGGTACGCTTGAGTTCGCTCATAATAAAACTCCTTTGATTTTTTTGTGTAAAAACGAAACGGAGGCACAGCGTGCACGCACGCCATGCCTCTGCTTAAATTACCTGAGAGATTCCCTTTCGGTTGCTCCTTCGGTGTGGTTTTTCCACTCTACAGAGTATCGTCCTGACCCGGTCCTTTTGCCTGAGAGTTTTCGCGTTCCCCTTCGGCGTCGCCACACGGCGTTCTCTCCCGAGCCCATCAGCCGATCTATTTCATTTTTACTAACAAAAGAGTACCACAGAAGAGCCCGATTGTCAAGGTTCGAGTGGATAGTTTTGGCAAAAGAAGAAAAACAAAACAAGTGCTTTTGGGCAGAATGCCGAATCCGCTGTTTTCGACCCCGCGCATGGCTCTGAGATTTGACAATTTCGCCGGGAAAGATATAATAGAAAACAGAAGAAAGAAGGGAGAAAAACGGATGCAAATTCTTTGTTTCGGCGATTCCAATACCTACGGCTTTGACCCTCGGATCGGCTTGGGAGGAAGACTTCCGAGCGAGGCGAGATGGGTGGATATTTTGGCGCAAAATACCGGCTGGAAGATTCGAAACCGCGGCGAAAACGGACGGGAGATTCCGACCCCTGCCGCCGCCTGCCCCGTGCAAAGAATGCTGCAGGCAAACCGCGCGACCGATCTTCTGATTGTGATGCTCGGCACGAACGATCTTTTGCACGGTGCGAGCATTTTGGAAACCGCCGACCGGATGGAACGCTTTTTGCAAGAAATTCTCCCGTTTTGCAAGCAAATTCTCTTGATCGCACCGCCCCCGATGAAAGAAGGCGAATGGGTGCATGGGAAAGAACTGATCACCCGCTCCGAACAGTTGGCAGAAACGTATCGTGCGCTGGCAAATCGATTGCAGATCGGCTTTTGCGACGCCGCCTTGTGGGAGCCGGCATATTTCTCGGACGGCGTGCATTTGAATGCCGACGGAAACCTTGCCTTTGCCAAGGGCTTGCAGGAATTTTTGCTCTCTGATCGCAGCCCGATCGCGCAGTGCGGTTTCGGGGAATGAAAAAATAAAAAAACAAAAAACCACCCGAATGAAGTACATCCAAAAGTTTAGACAAAAAATAAATATTAAATCATCTGCGAATGGGCTCGGTATTGAACCGGGCTCATTCCTTTTAGTTTGAGAGAAATTCTCTCGTTGTTGTAGTAATGTATGTACTCTTCTAACTTTTCAATGAATCCCCTAGGGGATTCAAATTTTTCGCCGTAGCACATCTCCACTTTTAGCCGTCCGAAAAAGTTTTCCATTATACCATTGTCCATACAGTTTCCTTTTCGGGACATGCTTTGTGTAATATTATACTCGGCGAGCAGCCGTTGGTACTCGGCGTGCCGGTACTGCCATCCTTGATCTGAATGAAACAAATCCATTATAACACCTGTTTTTTATAACACCTGTTTTGAATTCTGCCGAGTCCTTTCTGAAATTTTGTCCCTTTTTTGCCATAAAAATAGGCACCTCCAAAAGTGTCTAACTTTTGGGGTGCATATCAAAAGCGGTCTTTTTTGTTTTTCTTTGTGCGATTTTCCGCACAAGGCAATCGGCAAGGAGCGTGCCGAGCCAGCCGAGAAGTGTGCCGAGCAGTGCCCCTGCGAGCACGTCGCTCGGATAGTGCACCCGAAGACAGATGCGGGACGCGGCAATTAAAACTGCCAAGAGAATGGGAACGATCGCGCCCTTTTTCCTGTGCAAAAAAATGGCGGTCGCACCCTCGAACGAGGCGGTGGTGTGCCCCGAAGGAAAGGAAAAATCCTTTGTCATCTCAAGACCCAAGAGCCCGTGTGAAAGCGTCGGGTCAAGGTCGTACGGACGGGGTCTGGCAACCCAGTTTTTTAAGATGCCGTTGCAAAAAATCAGACCCAAAATCAGAGAAATTGCCATAGAAAGCCCGATTTTTCGCGTTTTTTTGTAACACAGGAGGACAAGCGCCAGCACGATCCAAATCGCGCCCGATTCCCCGAAATAAGTGATCGCCGACCAAAAACCGTTCCAAACCGGAGTGGCAAAATCCTGAATGCGGTGCAACAGCTCCAGTTCCCACTGCACGAATTCTGACATTGGTGCTATTTTTCAGCAGATCTGAGAAAACTCAACCTGCTCGCCGGTGGGGCTCAAAATCTTAAAATAGCGGCAACCGTTGTCCCAAAACGTCGGGAGGGCTTCAATGCCGTCGGTGGTGATGGTATAGCCCTGCTCTACACAGAAGCGAAAGTCCGCTTCAATATCCTTCGAAACGTATGCAACGTGGTCGATTTTGCCGCGCGCGTCGGCTTTGATCGGCTCCTGATACATTTCATAAACAATTTCACCCACTTTGACAAAGTAAACGGGGTTGGGGTCACCCTCGCAGAAGAACGTTCCGATTACCGTACCGCCCAATACCGATACGTAGAAATCCTTTGCCGCTTCCACGTTGTCCACTGCCATTCCCAAGTGGTCGAGTTTTCTGTTTTTGATCATGTTCCAATACCTTCCTTTTTTTCTTTTTTTATAGCATGTTTCGTTTGTCTTGTCAACGAAAAGCGTTTATTTGCAATCAAACCAAGTAAAGCCGACGTTCGAAACGGCTTCGAGCGGCACGGAAAAGGAAACCGCACCTTCCATTTCCTCGGACAGCAGACGGGAAACGTATTCCACTTCCCGCTCCGGCACTTCCAAAATCAATTCGTCGTGCACCTGAAGCACCAAGCGGCTTTCCAAGCCCTCCTTCTCCAATCTTCGATCCACGCGCACCATCGCAAGCTTGATGATGTCGGCAGCCGTGCCTTGAATGGGGGTGTTCATCGCGACTCGTTCCCCAAAGGCAACCAAATTCTTTTTCGTGGCGGACAGCTCGGGGATAAAGCGCTTTCTGCCGAAGAGCGTGGTGACAAAGCCGTCTTGTTTCGCCTGCACCTTCGTTTCCTCAAGATAGCGCTTGATTCCGGGGAAGAGGGCGAAATACGCTTTGATATAATCCCTTGCCACGGCAATCGGAACGCCCAAATCTTGGCTGAGGGAATATTCCCCGATGCCATAAACGATGCCGAAGTTGACCGCCTTTGCGCTCTTTCGCATCGCAGGAGTCACGTCCCCCGGCGGAACGTTAAAAATTTCCGAGGCGGTTTTGGTGTGAATATCGCCGCCCTCTAAAAAGAACTTGAGAAGTGCCTCGTCCCTCGCCATGTGCGCCAAAAGCCGAAGCTCGATCTGCGAATAATCCGCATCGACCAAGTAGTAGCCCTCGCCGCGCGCGGTGAAAAAGCGGCGCATTTGACTGCCCAGCTCCGTTTTCACGGGGATGTTCTGCAAATTGGGCTCGGCGGAGGAAAGGCGGCCGGTGGCGGTCAGCGTTTGCTTGAAGACCGTGTGGATTCTGCCGTCTTCGCCGATCTGGGACAGAAGCCCCTCCACGTAGGTGCTGTGGAGCTTGGTGACCGTGCGGTACTGCAGAACCAAATCCACGATCGGGGAGTGAAACCGCAGTTTCGAAAGGGTTTCCGCATCGGTCGCGTAGCCGGTTTTGGTCTTTTTTCCGGGCGGCAGACCCATTTTTTCGAACAGAATTTTTCCGAGCTGTTTGGGGGAGTTGATGGTGAAGCGCTCACCGGCAAGGTTAAAAATCTCCTCTTCCAACTGCGCGGCGGCATCTTTCAAGCCCGTTCCGTATTCCTCGATCCCCTCTCGGGATACCTGAAAGCCCGCTTCTTCCATTTTGGCAAGCACGCGGGAGAGCGGCTGCTCGATTTCGTCGTACAGCGCCTGCGCGCCGCTTTCCTTCAACGCCGCATGAACGGCGGGGAAAAGCTTTGCCATCCAAGCCAGCGCGGTGGACGGGCTCTTTTCAGCGTCGGGCGGTGCGTTTTCCTGCAAGAACGACAGCGCCATGCGATTGAGCGTTAAATTGCTGTTGCGCGAATCGACCACGTACGCGCCGAGGCGCAGGTCAAAGGAAACGTCCCAATCGGCAAGGGAGCCGAAACGGCGGGAAAGGGTGTGGTAATACTCTTTGGAGTCCAAAACAATCGGTTTTTCTTTGTGCAAAAGTGCCTCCACGTCCCCCGTCAGGCGAACTGCCTTACCGTCTTGAAAGATATAAAAATCCGTTTCGTCGTACCAAAGAAAAATTTCGCTCTGCGGCACACAAGAAGCGTCGAGGTCTTCGATCGGTTCCGCACTTTCCTGCGACAAGTCGAAAATCGAGCCCTGTCCGAGCATCTCCCCGCTTTCCGCTTTCACTTCTTCCCGATCGAGCCCGAAGCTGTGGAGCATTTTGGAAAACTCCAGTTCCGTTAACAGCGGGCGCAAAAGAAGAGCGTCGTAGCCCTCATACGGATACGGCTCGATCTCGGAAAGACCGTCAATTTCGCGGCAGATGCGCGCCAAATACCGGCTTTTATACGCGTCTTCCTTGCCCGCGCGCAGTTTTTCTTTGGCAGACGGGCCGACGGGCAGGTTTTCAAGGTCGGCGTAAACGCCGTCCAAATCCCCGCGTTCGGCAATGAGCTTGAGCGCGGTTTTTTCGCCGATGCCGCGCACGCCCGGAATGTTATCACTGGTATCTCCTGCCAGCGCCTTGACGTCGATCATTTGCTCCGGACGCAGTCCGAATTTCTCGAAAATAACAGCAGGGGTGATTTCTTCGTCTTTGTTTGTTCCTGCCAAAATGAGGGTGGTTGAATCGGACACCAGCTGGTAGGAGTCGCGGTCGCCCGTGACCAGATACGCACGGTTGCCGCCTTCTTCCGCGGCGCGCGAGAGTGCCCCTAAAATATCGTCCGCTTCAAAGCCCTCTTTTTCCACAATGGCAATGCCAAGAGCGCTCGTGGCGCGCTTTAGATACGGAAGCTGCGCGCGCAGGTCATCAGGCATCGGCTTTCGCGTGGCTTTGTACCCTTCGTCAAATTGATGACGGAAGGTGGGGGCGTGCACGTCGAACGCCGCCACGGCAAAGTCGGGGCGAATATGCTCCAGATGCTTTTTTAAAATATTGATGTAGCCGAACACGGCGTTGGTCGGAAGTCCGGACTGCGTGGTGAGCGGACGAATACCGTAAAACGCGCGGTGAAACAAGCTCGATGCGTCTAATATCAGTATCGTTTTCATTGGTACAAAGCGGCTTTTTCGTTCCAAAAACGTCGCCGTTTTTCTCCTTTTCAAACTAAGAATATGATACCATTCCCCCACCAAAAAGTCAATCTTACTTTCTTTATAAAGAAAGCAACCAAAGAAACTTTCCTAATAAAAACAAAAAAGGACTAATTTCTTAGTCCTTTTATAATATACCCATTACAAAGTTTTCTTTGGCTTTGTTGTGGAGGCGCACTCCCATTCGAGTTTTCTTTGGCTTACCTTTCTTTTTTAAAAGAAAGGTAAGAGTTTTTCTTTGCCTACTTTCTTTTTTCAAAAAGAAAGTAGGTCAAAAAGAAAGTAGGGCGGAAGCGAGTTCGTAGCTCTTCGGGGCATCGCCGGAGAAGAACAGTTCCACCGAGCCGGTTTCCGTTTTCGTCGAGCGCAAATCAAGCTCCGTTAAGAGGGTGCGCAAGCGGCGCGCCGTACCCTCCCCGCCGTCGTAGAGCCGAACCTCGTTTTTGAAAAACTTTGAGAGCGCAGGCGCAACGTGCGGGTAATGCGTGCAGCCCAAAACAAGGGCATCGGGGGACTTGTCGGCGAACAGCTCGGAAAGGTAGGTAACCAGAACGGAATCGTTCCAGTGCCCCTCCTCGATCAGTTCCACCAGACCCGGACACGGAAGCACTTCAACGTCGGCACGGTCTTCAAAGGTAGCAACGAGGTTTTGAATCCGATTGGTCTGAATCGCCAAGGGCGTTGCCATCAAAAGGATTTTTTTGCCCGGATTTTCAAGCACAGCGGGCTTGAGTGCCGGCTCGATCGCCACAATGGGAAACGAGGGGTTTTCGCGGCGGATTGTGGGCGCCGCCACGCCGGTCGCGGTATTACACGCAATCACAAACGCCTTGCAGCCCTTTTCCATCGCAAGTGCCAGCGCCTCGCGGCTGAGGGAAAGAACCTCGTCGGGCGTGCGGTTGCCGTAAGGTGCGTGGGCGTGATCGCCGAAGAAGAAAAAGTTTTCGTTCGGCAGCATTTCGCGCATTTTTTTCAGCACACTAATCCCGCCCAAGCCGGAATCGAACACGCCGATGGGTGCGAATCTGTCTGTTTTCATTTTATTTCAGGGTGAAATTACAAACAATCAAGCCAATCGGCACCACAAGATAAACAAAGGCATCCAAAACCGAGGACGCAAAGGGGCGCAGGTGATTGGTGTCGGAATCGGGACGGTAGAGGAAAAAGGGCTGACCGAATTGGATCATATTTCCCACAATCGCAAGCAAATACGCCTGCAGACCGGCCGTGAGTAAAAGGAGCGAGCTGAGCACTTTCATCAAAAGCGCGGCAAAGGAAAACCAACCGATCAAAAGGTGAAGCACACCGACCAGCGCCAAAAGGGCGTAGTTGGTCAGATTCAAGTAGTAAAGTCCGGGTGCAAGAGCATCTTTTGCCGTTACGAACAGGTAGCGATTCGCACCGCCGCGAACGCGCAGCGCGAACTGCCGTCTTCCGATTTTTCTAACGAGAATATTCACGATCTGTTTTCTGGAAACGAGCACGATCACCAAAGCAAACAGATAGAAAACGATCTGAGCAAAATTTCTTGACATGGTTTACTCCTTTCGGATCAATCCAAAATACTCTTGAATTCCTTCTTTTCTTTCGGCAGGAAAAGGGCGCGGCCGAGAGAAGTCAGCCAAAGAGTGATGGGATAAAAAACAAAATACGGCAGGGTATGCAGCAAAATCTGTCGCGTTGCTACGGTTTCCCCTTCCATGAGGAATAGATAGTTAAACACAAGATCCATAAAGACAAAATACGCGGCAAAGCCGAGGAGAAAATGGATCACACGCATCACTGCGCGATTCTTTTCACCTTCCACCAAGCGGTTCAAAAAACCAAGGCAAAGGGAAAAGGGGAAAACGCAAACGTAGAGTTTTCCAAACACGTAGCTGAAAAACTGGAAGAGTGTCTGCGTCCCACCGCCCCCCATTTTCTTTCCCAAAAGAGCAAAGGTTCCGAGGTAAATAAAGCTAATGAGAAAGAAGGCAAGGAAGGTGGTAAACGAAACCTTGCGCACAAATTTGATTTGATTTTCTTTCATGGTTTGATCCTCCGTTCAAAAATCTTGCGATTCGACAAGTTCAATCGTAACAACGTTCGGCTCGATCCCCAAACTCGGCAAAAAGCGGCCGAAGAAATCGTCGCACTCGAGCACCACCGTACAGGTTTCGTCCGAGGGGTGGAAGCAGATGCGCTCGGCTTCATACAGATCGCGATCCACGGAAAAGGAAATTTCCCGATTGCGGTCGAAAATCAATTCCAAGGGACTGACCGAGCCGGAGCGCGTTTGCAAAATATCGGAAAGAATCCCCTCTTCGGCAAAGGAAAGCCGACCCGACGCCATCTGACGGGACACGGGACCGGTGCGAAAGCGCTTTTCAAAGGGCATAGTGAGAAGATAAAACTTGGTCTTCTGACGGTTCGCCAAAACCAAATTTTTGCAGTGAAGCGCGTTCGAAATGCCGGCGGCGGCATCGTTTTTCAATTTTTCGGGGAGCGTATCGGTTTTTTCGTGGGAAAACGCGCGATACGGAATCGAGTGTGTTTCAAGATAGGCGAAAATCGCCTCTTTTTCTTTGTTTTCGTTCATTTCTATCATACCATAAGGAAACAAAATCCTGCAAGTGGCTTGCAGGATTTTTTATTTCTCTTCGATTGTAGACTTATCTTGCTGCCTTTGCCTTTTCAACGAGAGCGGCAAATGCTTCCTTGTCGTTCACAGCCAGATCAGAGAGCATTTTACGGTTCAGTTCGATTCCTGCTTTCTTCAGACCGTTCATAAAGGTGGAGTAGTTCATACCACAAGCTTTTGCCTGTGCGGAAATTCTGGTGATCCAGAGCTTGCGGAAATCTCTCTTCTTGGCTTTTCTGCCGACGAACGCGTAGTTTCCGCTCTTCATGACGGCTTGTTTCGCCATCTTAAAATGCTTGGATTTTGCACCCCAGTAGCCCTTAGCGGCTTTCAAAACTTTCTTTCTTCTTGCACGGGTAACTTTTGCAAATTTAATTCTTGCCATTTTTACACACTGCGTTACAAACGCTTATCCTTTCTTTGAGTTGACTACCTTCTTATGCGTAGGGAATGAGTCTCTTGATGTTCTTTGCGTTACATTCAGAAATGTAAGCGGCTTTACGCAGCGCTCTCTTGCGCTTGGTGGTCTTCAGGTGTACCTGATGTCTTCTGCCCTGCTGGGTCATCTTCACCTTACCGTTTTTGGTAACGGAGAATCTTTTGGCGGATGCCTTGTGAGTACGGATTTTTGCCATTGTTTCTTTCTTCCTTTACTAATTATTTTTTTTGGGTGCGACAAACATTGTCATAAAACGCCCCTCGAGATGGGGTTTCTTTTCCACGGTTCCTGCTTCTGCCACGGCTTTTGCAATCTCGCCCATCAGATCTTCACCGCGTTTGGTGTTGTTCATTTCACGACCGGAAAACATAATGGTCATTTTCACCTTGTTTCCGGCGGCAAGAAAACGAAGCGCGTGGGAGATTTTCGTGTCAAAATCGTGCTG
Source organism: Eubacteriales bacterium (assembly GCA_045580105.1). Lineage (GTDB taxonomy): Bacteria > Bacillota > Clostridia > Oscillospirales > SIG627 > RGIG5579. The sequence continues at coordinate 10,574 of JAZNNH010000035.1, forward strand.
ACCGATGCGACAGGAGAACTTGATCTCCTTGGTTTCAACGGTGACCTGCTTCTTGCGGGATTCCTTTTCCTTTTTGCTGCGATCGAAACGGTACTTGCCGTAGTCCATAATTTTGCAAACGGGAGTCGGACCGCCGGCATTCATTTCAACCAAATCCAGACCTTTGTCGTAAGCCAACTCCAAGGCCTGAGACGTTTTCATTACGCCGAGTTGGTTCCCTTCGGGGTCGATGACCCGAACTTCTGCAGCACGGATCTTTTCGTTGATGGTCATTTCCTTTACGGCTATCTTTGACACCTCCAAAAAATAAAGTGCGGAGCATAACTTCTCCGCACAGAATGACACCGATCAAAAACGGCATTTTCTATTAACACTGCCCGGCATTCGTCGGCAGGTGAGAACGGAAAAGTTCTACTTCCTTTTAGGTTTTACTATTATAGACCCCCAAAGGGGGTTTGTCAAGGGGGTTTACGGTTTATTTACAAAAAGAGTCGATGTACGATTCGATGGCAGCGTCGATGATCTCGATTGCCTTGGTGCGGTCGCCCACTTCGTTGACGATGGTTTCTTTGCTTTCCAGCTGCTTGTACACGCGGAAAAAGTGGTTCATTTCATCGGTAATGTGCTCGGGCAGCTGAGAAATTTCGGTGAAGTGGTTGTAGGTGGGGTCTTCAAAGGGAATGGCGATGATCTTTTCGTCGTTTCTGCCGTTGTCGATCATGGTAATGACCCCGATCGGGTAGCAGCGCACGAGGGTCATCGGTTCAATTTCCTCGCTGCACACCAAAAGAACGTCCAAGGGGTCCTGATCGTCGCCGAAGGTGCGGGGAATGAAACCATAGTTAGCGGGATAGTGCGTGGAGGTATACAGAATTCGGTCCAGCTTCAAATATCCCGTTTCTTTATCGAGCTCGTATTTTTTCTTTGAGCCCTTCGGAATTTCGATCACCGCAACAAAATCAGTCGGGGTGACGCGCTTAGGGTTCATATCGTGCCAAATGTTTCCCATATCGATTTATTTTTTCTCCTTTTTTTGTTGGTCCTTCAAAAGAAGCTCTAACTCTTCCATAAAGGTTTGTACGTCTTGGAATCGGCGGTAAACGGAAGCGAAGCGAACGTATGCCACTTCGTCCAGTTCCCGCAAGCCCTCCATAATCTCCTCCCCGATGCGGGTCGAGGAAATTTCATTGTCCAGCGCGCCGGAGGCAACCCCCTCCACGCGGCGAACCAAATGCTCCATCTCTTCAAAGGAAACGGGGCGCTTTTCGCAGGCGCGCATAATGCCGTTGAGTACTTTCTTTCGATCGAACAGCTCGCGCGAGCCGTCTTTTTTCACCACCATAACGGGAGCTTCCTCCAAGCGTTCGTAGGTGGTAAAGCGTCTTTGACAGTTCAGGCACTCGCGTCGGCGGCGAATGCTGTCCTCTCCGGGACGGGAATCGAGCACTTTGCTTTCAAAGCTTCCGCAACTGGGGCATTTCATTGTTTTTCTCCTTAGGGTTCGGGATTGATCAGACCGTCTTTAAAATAGCCGGAATAGACACGGGGCTGCGTTCCTTCGGCTGCCGCCCAAGTATAGGTGCCTTGACCGTGCAGTTTTCCTGCCACAAAGCTTCCCTCGTACTTGTCACCGTTCGCCCAAGTGAAGGTGCCTTGACCGGTGCGCTCGTCGTTGACGAAGGCGCCGACGTAAACGTTGCCGTTCGCCCAAGTATAGGTGCCTTGACCGTTTTTGCGGTCGTCGGTAAAGCTTCCCTCGTATTTGTCACCGTTGGTGTAGAGATACGTGCCGGTGCCGTTTTTCATATTTTCTACAAAATAGCCGGTAAAGCTCGAGCCGTCGGCAAAGGAATAGATGCCGTGGCCGTGGTGGCGGCCGTCTTGCCACTCGCCCGAATAGGTATCGCCCGAGGTATAGATCGCCGTGCCGGTGCCGTTTCGCACGCCTTCGGAAAACCCGCCTTCGTATACGTCGCCGGACGCGTAGATCATTTTACCGGTGCCGTCGGGAACCAGATCCTTGACCTGACCGACGTAAACGTCACCGTTTTCATACGTTAAGGTCTGCGTTTCGCGATCGTATTTGGCGCTTCCCTCTTCCATCCAAGCCGTACCCTTGATCGGTACACCGTCGAGGAATCGGCCCAAGAATTTTACCCCGCTGGGCAGGGTGGTATAGCGCAGCCCGAACACCAAGCCGATCAGAGATACGATCAGAACGGCAATCAAAAGCCCTAAGACCAAAATCACCGGCAACGCGGTTCTCTTTTTTTGATTTGACACAGCACTGTCCTTTCTGTTCCCTTTTTCAAAAAGGGATTCCAAAACGTTTTGTTAATTGCCCGTTTCGCCGCTTTGACAGCAGGGGTTAAAACGGAGAAATGGCGTCCAAAATTTCAAGTAGGTCCGGGAGAAGATAATAGGTGATGACCATAACAAGATACGCCCCGAGGATCAAAAGCAGGTTGAGCCAAAGGGGGCCGCCGCCGGCTTTTTTGAAATATTCGGCTTTTTTCTTGCTCTCTTCGGGCAAAAAGTAGTGCGTTACCCCGTCTTTTTCCACGCGCGCGATCAGTTTTTCTTTCGGGGAGATCGCAGAGGGGGAAATGCCGAGTTTTTCTGCGCTGCCCGCCGTTTCCGCCGTGTGACATCCGTTTTGCTCCAGTGCGCGAACCGCTTTTCCCAATGATACGCGGCGCACCACAAGATAAATCCAAGCGCCGACCACCGCGGCAAACACACACCAAACCGACGTCGCCGTGCTGTCCCGAAAGGGCGAGATCCACAACACGGACAGGGATTCCAAAATTACTTGCATATTTTAACTCCTTTTGGTTCTCGCAGGGCTGCCGCCCCGCACCCTGCTGTTCCTTTCTTTGGAAAGAAAGGAACCAAGAAACTTTCTATATGGAACCTTTTTGAAAAAAGGTTCCATACCTCAAAAAAATTTTGTAAGGAGGAATACAAATACCGCTATTCCGGTTTTCTTTGTCACACTTTCTTTTCCAAAAGAAAGTGTGGTTTGAAGTTTTCTTTGCCTACTTTCTTTTTCAAAAGAAAGTAGGTTTTCTTCGGCTTACCTTTCTTTTTTCAAAAAGAAAGGTAAGTTATGCCTCAATAACAGTCTTAAAGCCCATATAAGGTTGCAGGGCTTCAGGAATGCGGATGCGGTACTTGCCGTCGACCATTTCGAGGTTGTTTTCCAGCAGAGCGATCAACATTCTGGGGGGAGCAACCACGGTATTGTTGAGGGTGTGAGCGAAATACTTCTTGCCGTCCTCGTCTTTCACGCGGATTCCCAAGCGGCGTGCCTGCGCATCGCCCAAGTTCGAGCAAGAGCAAACCTCAAAATATTTTTCCAAACGGGGGCTCCACGCCTCCACGTCGTAGCTTTTCACCTTCAGATCGGCAAGGTCGCCGGAGCAGCACTCGAGGGTGCGAACCGGAACGTCCAAGCTGCGGAACAGTTCCACGGAATAGCTCCACATCTTGTGGAACCAATCCATGCTCTCTTCGGGCTTACAAATCACAACCATTTCCTGCTTTTCAAACTGGTGGATCCGGTAGATCCCGCGCTCTTCAATGCCGTGTGCGCCTTTTTCTTTGCGGAAGCAAGGAGAGTAGCTGGTCATGGTCAAAGGAAGCTCAGTAGAGGGTGTGAGGGTGTTGATAAATTTACCGATCATGGAATGCTCGCTCGTACCGATAAGGAACAGGTCTTCCCCTTCGATTTTGTACATCATCGCTTCCATTTGTTCAGAACTCATCACACCCGTTACCACTTCGGAACGGATCATAAAGGGCGGAATGTAATAGGTAAAGCCCTTTTCAATCATAAAATCGCGGGCGTATGCGGTCACTGCACTGTGCAGGCGGGCAATGTCACCCATCAGGTAGTAGAAGCCCTCGCCTGCCACTCTGCCGGCGGCTTCCTTGTCAATGCCCTTGAAATACGCCATAATGTCGGTGTGATACGGGATTTCAAAGTCCACCTTCGTCTTTTCGCCGAAGCATTCCACTTCCACGTTGTCTTCGTCGTTTTTACCGATCGGAACGGAAGGATCGATGATGTTCGGAATGTTCATCAGTTTTTCTTTCAATTCCTGCGATACGCGCGCTTCGGTCTCTTCCAAGGATTTGAGTTCTGCCGCCTGCTCGTTCACGAGCTTCTTGATCTCTTCCGCTTCTTCGCGCTGACCTTTTGCCATCAGCTGACCGATCTGCTTGGAAATCTTGTTGCGGTTGGCACGCAGCTCCTCGCCGCGACGGAGCGCCGCCATTTTCTCATCGTATAAGCCGATCACTTCGTCCACTAAGGGAAGCTTGTCGTCTTTGAATTTCTTTTTGATGTTCTCCTTAACCAGTTCGGGATTCTCTTTGATGAATTTAATATCCAGCATGTTCTCTTCTTCTTTCTGATAAATTATTGTAAACTACAATTATAAATTTAAAAGGAATTCTTCGCCGCAAAGACCCACAAGGATCTCTTCTAAATCTTTGGTATCGAAATATTCCAGCGTGATCTTTCCCCTGCCGGTTCCGTCGTCCTTGATGGCAACCTTTCTGCCGAGGTTCACCGCCGCGCGCATCGCCACTTCCTTGAGTTGTGCTTGACGCACTTCGTTTTTCGCCTTGTCTTTGGGGGTCTTTTTCAGCGGCGCGCCGCCCTCTAAAATATTCTTGACCGCTTCTTCGACCTCACGCACGCTCATTTCACGGTCGACAATGCAAAGGAGCATATCGGCAATCGCCCCCTCGTCCTTGAGTGCGAGCAGTGCGCGGGCGTGGCCGGCGGTGATAAAGCCCTGTTTGAGCATACTTTGCGCCGAAGCGGGCAGATTGAGAAGACGCAAGCTGTTCGCCACAGCCGCACGGCTCTTGCCGATCTGACGGGCGGCCTCTTCCTGCGTGAGGTTATAGGTGCGCATCAAGGCGGCGTAGCCGTTTGCCTCGTCAATGGGATTGAGGTCTTCGCGTTGCAGGTTTTCAATGAGAGCGGCTTCCTGCGCCTTTTTCTCGTCGAAATTCTTGACGATAACGGGAAGCTCGGTCAGCCCTGCCATTTTGGAAGCACGGTAGCGTCGCTCACCGGCGATGATCTGGTATCCGGCACCGAATTTGCGTACCAAAAGCGGTTGGATCACGCCGTGGATGCGGATGGAATCCGCCAATTCCTGCAAGGTTTCATCGTGGAAGATCTTTCGGTGCTGATTCTCATCGGGATAAACCTTGTCGATGGGAGCTGTGATGACGATCTCGCCCTGCTCGATTCCCTCTTCGGGAGACGCCAAAAACAGATCGTTCAAGCCCTTGCCCAAGCTGTTTTTTGCCATATTCAGCCTCTTTTCTCCAATTCCCGGGCGATTTCCAGATAAGCCAGAGCGCCCTTGGAATTTTTATCGTAATACAAAACGGGTTTGCCGTGACTGGGTGCCTCGGAAAGCCGAACGTTTCTCGGAACCGTCGTGCGGAAGATCTGTCCGGGGAAATATTTGCGGATTTCAGCGGCAACTGCCAAGGAAAGGTTAAGCCGTCCGTCGTACATCGTCAAAATCACGCCCGACAGCTCCAGCGCGGGATTGTACATCTTTTTCACAATGGAAACCGTATACATCAATTGGCTCAAGCCCTCCAGCGCGAAATATTCGCACTGCATCGGCACAATCACCCCTTGCGCGGCACAAAGTCCGTTGAGGGTCAAAAGTCCCAAGCTCGGCGGGCAGTCCATCAGAATATAATCATAATCCGTCACACCCGAAAGCGCCTTCTTGAGAACCGCCTCGCGCGCCGCTACGGCAGAAAGCCCGATTTCCGCGCCTGCCAAATTCATGGTCGCAGGCACGCACCAAAGCCCTTGAAACGGGGTTTTTTGGGTCGCCTCGGCAATCGTTTTTCCTTCCAGCAAGACTTCATAGGAAGAAATTTGCACTTTGTCCTTATCAAGTCCCACACCGCTGGTACAGTTGCCCTGCGGGTCAAGGTCAACAAGAAGCACCTTTTTCCCCAAAGCACCGAGGGATGCGGCAACGTTGATCGCAGAAGTGGTCTTTCCCACGCCGCCTTTCTGGTTTGCAAATGCCAGAATTTTTGTCATAATCCTACCTTTATTATACATATCATTTGTTTTTTTATTATAACGCAAGCCAAACGGTTTGTCAATGAATGGGCGCGATTTGAAAATGTTTCACGTGAAACATTGAAAAACAAAGCATAAAAAGCCCCGAATGTTTCACGTGAAACATTCGGGGTTTAATTGACACACTCAGGTAACGCCGCCTTCCCCCGTTTTCGCGTATTTGGGGATGCGGATGGAATAGGATATGTAGCCCTCCTCCTCGGTTTTATCCGCTTGAATGGAAAAACCCGCTTCGCGGATGTGGAAGATGGCTTTGTCCACGGAATTGACGAAAAGCCGCACGTCCTTGACCACAAGTCTGCGCACGGGCTTGGGGCGGCGCGGCGCGTTCGGGCGCAGGGCTAAAATGAATTCTTCGGGGTTGAGAAGCAACGCATCGAGAAAGGTTTCGGTCTGCGCGACGTTGTAGCCCTTTTCAATCACGTATTTGAGGGCAAAAAGCCGCAGGTTCGCATCGTGCACCCGCAGCAGCGCCCTTGCGTGGCGCTGGCTTAATTTGTTTTCGCAAATCAGCAGCCGCTCTTCGCTGCTAAGCTTCAACAGCCGCAGCTTATTGGCAATACCGCTTTGACTCATCCCGAGCCGCTCGGCAAGTTCCGTTTGCGTATAGTGAAACTGCCGCAACAGCCGCTCGATGGCGGTGGCTTCCTCGAAAAGATCCAAATCCTCACGGATGACGTTTTCAATCAGAACCATTTCTGCGCCCTGCCTGCCGGACACCTCCGTCACGCGGCACGGCACGCGTTCCAGCTCCAGCATCCTTGCCGCACGAAGGCGGCGCTCGCCCAAGATCAGTTCATATTCTTCGCCGATCTTTCGCACCGTCAAGGGCGACAGGATTCCGTAGCGCGCAATGCTTTTTGCCAGTGTATTTAAACTTTCGACGGTAAAATTCTGCCTCGCTTGATAGGGATTGGGGAGGATCTTCTCCGTTGGCAAAAAATAGAGATTTTCCCGCTTCTTTTTTCGCTTCCACATATTTTTCTCTCCTTTCACCCCGATTTTAATCTTTTTCAACAGAGAATTTTGCCAAAGGGTGCTGATGGATTTTGTCGTCTTCTGTCAAAAATGAGCTAAGGTTGACAAGAAATTAATTTTAATGGGAAAGGAGGAAAGGAATTGTCATTGACCGAATGGTTTTTTTGTGTTACAATAGAAAAACACCTTATCAAAGGAGTTCTTATGATATACCGAATGGGAAAAACGTGGCCGGACACGCTTCTGACCTTACCGGAAAGTGTACTGGATCATATAGACAAAGCAGGGGAAGCGGAAATCCGTCTGCTTCTGCATTTTGCAAAATTATTAAAAGCAGGCGCGCTTTCGGAAGAGGACATCCTCTTGGCGCTGGAAGACGCCTTTTCTTCCGAGGAGATTCGCCTCGCGCTTGCCTTTTGGCGCGGCTGTGGAGTCTTGGGAACGGACAAAGCGAAAAAAACCTCTCCCAAAAAAGAGCCGATTCGCGAAAGAACCGAGGACGAAGAATCCACCAAGAAGAGCATCGATGCGGACGAAGCGCCGTTTTATTCGTCCAAGGATTTAGCGGATGCGGCTCAGCGCGAGCCGAATTTCAAGAATCTGGTCGCCTTTGCTGAGGATCGCCTCGAAAAAGTGATGAACACGAGCGAGCTTGCGCGGCTGTATTCGTTCTTAGATTACTTAAAAATGCCCCTTGACGTGGTGATGCTTGTCATCGAAGACTGCGTTTCGCGCGAGAAGAAGAGCTTGCGGTACATTACCAAAATGCTCACTTCCTTCCAAGACGACGGAATCGACACCTACCAGAAAGCCGAGGCGTGGTTTGCCGCGCGGCAGGAGAGCGTGCGCTACGCCAAGATCATTCGTTCGCTCTTCGGTTTGGGCGATCGGAAGCTGACGAGCGCGGAGGAAGAAATTCTCAAAACTTGGCGCACGGTCTACCGCTACGAGGAAGAAATTCTGACCGCGGCTTATGAAAAAACCGTATCGTCCGCCAAAACGCCTTCCATTAAATACATGCACAAGATTTTAGAGGGCTGGCACCGCGACGGCGTGCAAACGATCGAAGATATCGGCAAAGCAGGTTCGGGCAAAAAAGCCGACAAGAGCTATGATTTGGACGATTTCTTCCAGCAGGCCGTGTCCCGCGGAAGAAAAGAATTATAAGAGGTAAGTATGTTCCATCAACAGATTTTGGAATCGGTGGAGGCGCGCTTTGAAGAAAAGCGGCTACGTGCCGAAAAAGAGGCGGAGGCAAGATGCCGCGCCGCGGAAGAAAAAAATCCGGAACTGAAACGCTTAGGCATTCTCATCCGCTCCACCGCCGTGCGCGTGCTGGAAGAGAGTATGAAAGGCGGCGCGGATTTGGTTTCGCGCGTCGAAAAAATCGGAAAAGAGAGCATTGCTCTGCAAAAAGAGTATGCCGCACTCCTTGCCACTATGGGTCTGCCCGAAGATTACACCAAGCCCAAGCGCGACTGCGCACTTTGCGATGACACCGGTATTTCAGACGGAAAAATGTGCGCTTGTATGAAAAAAGAAGTGGTTCTGGAGGGCTACCGCTCCTCGGGAATCGGAAAGCTCTTGCAAAAACAGCGCTTTGATAATTTTGACCTCTCCTATTATCCGACCACGCCCTTGCCCGATCAGCGCTACAGCGCGCGTGACGTGATGGAGCAGATTTATCAGGAAACGCGCGAATACGCCGATTCCTTTAACCCCCAAACCTCGCCTTCGCTCCTGTTCATCGGCGGAACGGGGCTCGGAAAAACCCATCTTTCCACGGCAATTGCCGGAAAGGTGATCGAAAAGGGCTTTGACGTGGTGTATGAATCCGCGCCGATCGTCGCATCCCTCTTTGAAAAGGAGCGCTTCGGAAAGGACGGTGCCGCGGCAGATCAGATTCGCCGCTTGATGGAAGCCGAGCTTCTCATTCTCGATGACTTGGGAACGGAGCCGAGTTCTCAGACCACTGCGTCTGCGTTCTATCAGCTGATTAACACCCGCGTTTCGGTGATGGGACTTCCCACCATTGTGAACACGAACCTTTCTTACCGCCAACTGGAAAAGCAATACGATACCGCCATTCTCTCCCGCCTTTTAGGCGATTTTGAAGTGAAACTCTTCCAAGGCAAGGACATCCGCCTCGCGAAATTGAAATGACCTACTTTCTTTTGAAAAAGAAAGTAGGCAAAGAAAACTTCAAACCACACTTTCTTTTGAAAAAGAAAGTAGGCAAAGAAAACTTCAAACCACACTTTCTTTTGGAAAAGAAAGTAGGCAAAGAAAACGTGATATTAGGAAAAAAAGAAAAGGACTGAAAAAATCAGTCCTTTTCTTTTTACGTTTTTATTCCAAAAGTTTTTGGGGTTTGGACCTTTTTGAAAAAAGGTCCAAGCAGGGTGCGGGGCGGCAGCCCTGCAATTCAATCCAACTTAATGCTTTTTCTTCAAAAGCGGCTCGACGGAACCGTCCTCGTTTTGAATGTCGATTCTGCCCAGTGCCGCGAGGGTGCTCTTGCGAAAATCTTCGATGTATTCACGGCGAAGCGCATCGCGTTCGGCAATTTCCTCTTCGGTCAAGCCCTCGGCACTTTTCGCTTTTTTGGCAAGCGCGTTGATGCGATCGATTTTTTCCTTTGTCATGCCAAAAACTCCTTGATGGGAGCAAGATCCAGTCCCTCGACCGTCTTGAGGAATTCATAGAGCTTTGCGGCAATGATTTTGCATCCGCCTGCAATACCCGATTCGATATTGAGCGGCATTACCGGATCGTGAACGGAAAGGCGCAGCAAGAACCAGCCGTCGCCGTCTTCCTTACCAAAGGCAATGCGAACACCTTCGAAGCTATCGTCTGCCACAGCCCAGCCCTGCTTTTTACCGTACTCTTCCAAATCAGCAAGCAGCTTTTCGCCGCAGGGTCTGAAATCAGATTCGGTAATTTGGAAACGAAGCTCTTCCGATTCGAGCGGCTCTTCGAGGTCGGCAATCAGTTCCACCAAATCTCTGCCTTCTTTTTTCAGCTTCGCAGCTTCAATGAGAATACGAGTAGCAAGGTACGCGCCGTCGTCGAGGAAGTAGTTTTCACGAAGTGCGGCGTGTCCGCTGGTTTCAATGGCAAGGGGCGTATTGATGCCCTCGCGGTTCATTTCAATCGCCTTGTTAATGACGTTCTTATAACCGCGTTTGAAGCGAACGTGCGTACCGCCGAGATTCTTTTCAATAAAGGTCTTCAGACCGGAAGAGGTAATGGAGTCGGTTACGATCGCACCGCTGCCGCCCTGCAAAGCGATCACGGAAGCGAGCGCCACCAAGCGGTTACGGTTGATTTCGCGGCCGGTGGAGTCCACACAGCCGGCACGGTCCACGTCGGCATCGAAAATAATACCGAGGTCAGCAGACGCGTCTTTGACCGCACGGCAGGCAAATTCCATTGCCACCTTGTTTTCGGGATTGGGAATGTGATTGGGGAACGAACCGTCGGGCTCGAGGAACTGCGAGCCGGTGCAGTCCGCGCCGAGGGGCTCGAGGACTTTCGAAACGTAGAATCCGCCTGCACCGTTGCCGGCATCCACCGTCACCTTAAAGCCCTTCAAGGGAAGGGTAGTTTCGCCCACACCCTTGCAGATCATATCGCGCAGACGGGCGGCGTAGGTATCCATGTAATTGACCTCTTCGCTCGTACCGCCCTCTTTCTTTTCGGCAAACTTGCCGTCTTGGCAAAGAGTGAGAATTTCGGCAATATCGGAGCTTTCCAGTCCCCCCGTGGGCAGGAAGAATTTCAAACCGTTGCGGTTAAAGGGGTGGTGGGAAGCCGTGATCTGCACAGCGGCATCGGTTTTGAGGTCAATGGTCGTCATAAACATCGCAGGGGTCGAAGCCAAACCGCAAAGCAGGACGTGAAAGCCAGCTTCTTTCAAGGTCTTTTCCAAAACTTTCATAATGGCAGGGCCGGACAGACGGCTGTCTCTGCCGATGGCAACCGTGGGCTGTGCTTTGCCGCACTTTTCCTGCAGCCAAAGGGCAAAGGAAGCGCCGATTTTTTCTACGATTTCGCTTGTTAGGTCAACTTCCTGACCAGAGGCGCCCTCCAAGGCAACGCCGCGAATATCCGTTCCGCTTTTCAAATGTTTCCAAGGTTCTCTGAGCATGTTGATCCTCCGTTAAAATAATTTTATGAAAGGGGACTTTCTTCCAAAGCCCTCATTTTAAATTCTGCATAATACTCCGCCGTCCAAAGCACCTCTCTGGGCTTGGCACCGGCATATTCTCCGACCACTTTCATTTCCGCCATAAAGTCAATGAGTTTCGCGGCTCTGGCGTAACCGACGCTGAGTTTTCGTTGCAAGAGAGAGGTCGAAACCTTCTTTTCCGTCACGGCAATATCGATTGCCTTTTCCAGCAGCGGGTCTTTGTCGGCAAACAGTCCCACCATCGAAGCGTCGCCGTCTTCGGAAGCAAAAAACGCGCCTTTTTTCTTCTCGCCGCATTTTTGCGCTTCGCGTTCGATGAGATTGGAAACTGCCTCGTCGTAATGCGCTTCCCGCTGGGAGCGAATGTGATCGCACACCGCTTCAATTTCCGATTCGGACACGAACGAGCCCTGCACACGCAAGGGCTTCGGGCTTCCGACGGGGGCGTAGAGCATATCACCGCGACCGAGCAGTTTTTCCGCACCTTGAATGTCAATGATGGTACGGCTGTCGACTTGGCTTGCCACCGTGCAGGCGATTCGGGACGGAACGTTGGCTTTGATCAGACCCGTGATGACGTCGACACTGGGTCGCTGGGTACCGATGACAAGGTGCATACCGGCAGCTCTTGCCTTCTGTGCCAAGCGGCAGATACTGGTTTCCACCTCGTCCCGCGCGGTCATCATCAAGTCGGCAAGCTCGTCGATAATAATCACAATTTGGGACATTTGCTTCTTTTCGGGATCGTTTTTCGTGATCTTATTATAGTGATTAATATCGCGCACGCCCACTTCTTCCATTTCAATGAAGCGTTTTTCCATTTCGATCACCGCCCAGTTCAGCGCACCGGCAGCTTTCTTGGAATCGCTCACCACGGGAACAATCAGGTGCGGAATACGGTTGTAAACACCCATTTCGACCTTTTTGGGATCAATGAGGATCATTTGCACCTCTTCCGGCGTTGCGTGATACAAAATACTCACGATCAAAGAGTTCAGACACACCGATTTACCCATACCGGTTGCACCTGCGATAAGAAGATGCGGCATCTTCGCAATATCGAAGTACACGGGGTCACCCGCAACGTCCTCACCGAGGCAGACTGTGAGCTTACTCTTGGCATCTGCAAATCTCGGAGCGTCAATAAGGGTACGGAGGTGTACCGTAGACTGATTCTTGTTCGGAACC
>JAZNNH010000036.1:0-50085 GCA_045580105.1 Eubacteriales bacterium
CAAAATCCGCTCGGGCATCTCGGTGGGGGAGGCGGGAATCGTATCTTCCAGCTCGGTCAGATCCGTCGGCTGTCCTCTGTCGTGCAGTTTGCGCACGCCGTCGATCAAAGCGGAACGGATGCAAACGCGGGCGAAAGTACCAAAAGAGGAGAGGGCGGGATCAAAGAGCCGCACGGCCTTATAAAGACCGATCAAACCCTCCTGCACCAAATCTTCTTCCTCAGTACAAGGAACGGACAAGGGTGCGATCAAGGCATAAATGACCGGCAAAAAATGGGCAACAAGCTGAGAAAAGCTTTCTTCTTTTCCCAAAGCAGCATCGTTTGCCAAGGCACCAAGAAAATCTTCTTCCTGTTTGCAAGGGGACATTTTCCGGTTTTCCGTCATAGATACCTCTTTTGATTACTACCTACGATGCATTATAGCATCTTCGGAAAAATATGTCAAGCATTTTAATAAAAATTATATGATTTGCAAAATTTTTTGTTGAATTTTCTTTACTTTAACAAAATTGTTGGTTTTTGGCGAATCGTCAGACGGCTTGAAAAAAACGGTCGAAAACGGCTTTCTATCGAATGACTTTGGTCAAAACGGCGTGAACGGCGAAACGGTTATCCGTGGCGGTTTCGTTTTCCATACAGGTGGAAAGCGTGATGATTTGACTGTTTTTGTTGAATTTATATTCTGTTTCAAACAGGGAAATGAACGCCATTTGCTCGCAAAAGTCGAGAAAATCGTCGTCGGAAACAAAGTCGGTTTCAAAATAATTGTCAAAGGCATTGGAGCTGTGCACGGAGAAGGGGGAATAAACGAAGATGCCGTCTTTGGTGGCAATTTCGATTTTCGTTCCGTAGAAGACCGAGGCGTTGGCAAAATCGTGAATGGAAGCAAACATACTTCCGTCGGACATATTGTGTCCGTAGATGACGGTGTTGCGGTTTTTCGTCGGATCCGGATTGTTTCTTTCGTCGATGAAGATAGCACCGCCGGACAAGGTTTTTCCGTAAAAATCGCGATGCAGATAGTAATTGCGCTTTTCCGACCAAACGAGGGGGTAATTGACCACCGTGCCGTTAATGGTGATCCAGCCCGCTGTGTCGGGGTTGATTTTTTTCAGTTGCGCGATTTTACCCACAAGGGTTGCTTGCTCTTGGGTAAAGGTGCCGGAAACGTCACTGCCCTCCGGTGTTTTGCCCTCTAAAATTTCTGCGGGGGTGATGGTGTCTAAACTGACGCTTGTTTTTTTCAAATATTCCGAGGCAAAGAAGTCTTCCTTGGCTACCATTTCCTGCAGACCGGAATAAACCACGTAAGCGCGGTAATAGTCAAAGAGCTTTTGAAAGACGAAAAAGCCGGCGGAGAAAAAGCCGAAAATGCAAACGAAGAGGATCGCATAGCGAACGGTGTCCGCAACGGAAAGGCGCTTCTTCTGATTCTTTTTCGGGTCGAGATACACGCCGTACATACCGTCCAGAGAGGCCTTGACGGCGTCCTGCAAGGTTTGGGTGGTGGTGATTTGGTCCATTTGGCGCACGGCTTTGCCGTGTGTTTTTTTGCGCTTGCCAAACAGGGAGAGCTTGGGTTCCGACTTTGTTTCTTTCCCTTTTTCTTTTTTCTCTTCGGTGCGCAAAAAGGATGCCAAGGTTTCTCGATCCAGATCCAAGGTTTGGTTGACTTGGGGCAGGGGAAGATCGGTCGCGGTGTCGTTGTTACGCTTGGGGCGTTGGGGCAGAAGTCCGCTCTCACGCGGCTTGTTTGACTCCTGCCCTTGCAAGGCAGGAGCGCTTTCTTGTTTCTTCTCACCTGCTTCTTCCGAGAGGGGGGGAGCTTGTTTTTCGGATTTCTTTTCCTCTTTGCCCAGCAGATCGCGCTTTGCAATCCGACGAGTTTTCGGCGCGGGATGAGAAACCGGCACCTGCTCCGGTTTCTTTTCTTCTACTATTTCGGAATCGTCCCAGAGGAAAATGTCGTGGGTGAATTCCTCGTGCCGGGAATTGTTTTTCTTATTGTTTCCGAACATAGCCGGCCTCCTTTTTTGTTTTGAAACGGCGAACTTATCGCCAAAACGTTTCCAGTTCTCTTTTTAATTGGGCGTCGCGTTCCAAATGAACGGCGTCTTCCCAGCTTTCGGGAAAGAGTTCTTTGACATCTTCCCCCATGTATCGTGTATCACAAAGAATGATAAAACCGCGGTCGTTTTCGTCACGAATCACGCGCCCTGCCGCTTGCAGTACGCGGCTCCAACCGGGTAAGGTGTAAGCAAAGCTTTTTCCGTCCAGCTCCCGATTGCAGTATGCGGTGCATTCCGCTTGGGCTTCGGGGGAGGGCGGCGGAAATCCGGTTCCCACGATGATCTCTCCGCAAAGGGAATCGCCTTTTAAGTCCACACCCTCGGAGAAGATTCCTCCCATGACGCAAAATCCGATCAGGGTTCCTTTGCGGTTTTGTTCGAAGGTTTTGAGAAATTCGGCTCGTTTTTTTGCGGTCATCACTTTCTCCTGCACCAGAATTCGATGCTCGAAGAAGCGGCGTTTATATTCCTGAGAAACCAGATTTAAGTATTCAAACGAGGGCAAAAACACCATGTAATTTCCCGGCTTGGAAGAAACGGCACTGTGAATGATGCTGCAGATCTGCGGGGAGGTAACGTAACGCTGACTGTGAGATACGTCCACGCGGCAGATGCCCACGAACAGATGCTCGCGCGGGAAGGGGGAGGGAAGGTTTAAAAAGACGTCACCGTCTTCTCCCGCCAACATTTCAAAATAATAATCGCGCGGCAGGAGTGTGGCGGAGAAAAACACGCACGTTTTCCAATTTTGTACCGCGCTGCGGATTTTTTCCTTGGGGTCGACAAGATAGATGCGCACGCCTCCCTCAGGGGGATAAATCGTGGCGAAATCATCTTTGAAAATCCGGCAGAGCGAAACGAATTTTTTCAGTTTCCGATACAGCGCCTTTAAGTTCTGTTCCGTTTGCTCGGACGGGGTTCCGAACCCGGCTTGGAGGGCAAAGCCAACCTTTGGCAGCAAGGCGGCCGCCGCAGTTTTGATCTCCTCCCTTAGGGTGAAAGAAAAGTATTCTTTGCTTTCGTTTCGTTCCTTTTCGATTCGGGTGAAAAGGGCGGTTAAAGGGGCGAAATGCTCCCGAAGCATTTGCGAGGGCGGGGTGGGATCGCGGAAAAAGAAATCCAAATCCTGCGGGCAGAGGGTTTCCGTAAAGCTTTCCCGCATGCGTGCGGGCAGGTTGTGTGCCTCGTCAACGAGAAGTATGGCGTTCTTTTTCGGCTTGAAAATGGCACGGTTGGGATCGAAAACGTGATTGTAGTCACAGATGATCACCTGACAGTATTGCTGCATTTTTCGAGCCAATTCAAACGGGCACACGGAAAAACGCCTTGCCGCGTCAAGCAGTTCCTTTTCGGCAATGCAGGAAAACGAACAAAGATAGGAAAGCGCCTCGGGAAGCTTGGTTTCCAACTGCTCCGAATAACGGCACAGCCCTTTTTGACACTCTTCCTGCTTTTCGGGACAAAGGGACATTCTGGCACCCATAACCAGCGTGCGCAGACCGCGGATCTCCTGCAGACTTTCCACTGCACTTGCCGCTTGCAGCTTCAAAGTGTTTTTCGGAGAGGCGTAAAACACTTTTTCGGCTTTTCGGGTTTCCAGTGCGCGCAGTGCAGGATACAGCACCGCCATGGTTTTACCGATACCGGTGGGTGCACAGGCAAAGAGCTTGGTTTCCGTTTTGATGGCATCCCAAACCGCGTGGATTAACTTTTTTTGTCCGTCCCGCAAGGACGGATAGGGGAAGGTGATTTTAACGTCCGGTTTTTCCCAAAGCGGACAAAGGGAAAGAATGGTCTGAATGGGCGCGGCGAGCGCGGCCGACAGCGCTCCCTTTTCCAGCAGATGCTCTTCCATTTCCATTCTGCCTTCGGCAAAGACACAAAGGAGAATCTTGACGCGATCCAGACCCTTGGTGTTGGCAAGAGCCAGAGCAAGAAATTGAGCACGCTGTAAAACGCGTTTGCGCCACAGGGAAAAGGATACCATCCGATCCAAAAGAATCTGCTCTTCCACGGTGAAAGGATGGTGCTCGGAGCCGGGATGTACAAAATCCGCTTGACCCGTGATATGTAACTGAACTTCGCTGCTGCAAAGATTGAGGGTGAGAGGGACGCCCGGAAACGAATGTTCTTCTTGTCCGAAAAAAGAAGTGCGCAAGGCGGAATCGGGTTTTTGCTTTTTGCCGGTCAGCTTTTCCTCCAACGGACAGATCAAATCCAGCACTTCGTCCAGATTCAGATTCAGTTCCATTCTTTTTCCTCCTCTCCGAATACGATTTCCATCAGCGCCAGCGTAAAGCCGACTGCCAAATTTTTGTAAAGACTGACCCTACGGTCAAAATAAAACGGTTTTTCAAAGGGGGCGATCCACTGCCCCGCAAATCGAATCTCTTGTTGCAGACAGAGCATGGCACGGTTTTCGCGGATGCTGGATAAAGTGACGTGGTCTGCCAGATTCATCCCTCCGGTCAGGATCTGACCGGTGGTGCCGAGCCGTGGCATGGGAGCGGTGCCCGGAATCAGATACAGCTTTGCCTTGACGTTTCGGGGAAGATAACTGCGATCGGAAACGAAAAGGTCGTACGTTTCGCCAGACGCGGCTTGTTCCAAAGAAACGGCGCGGCGAAAAAAGCGGTTTGCCAAACGCTTTTGCAATAACTGCTCCAAAATGGGAAACGGCTCCGACAGCGCGACTCTCATAAACGATTCCTCACTTATGCTTGATTTTTTTAGTATGACCCGAAAAAAATCAAACATACGAAAAAATTAAGCGTTTGAGGACTGATAGGCAGCTACGGTCGTTTCAATGAGATTCCAAACCTGTTCCACTCCTTCTCCCGTGAGGGAAGAAAACGGAAAAACAGGAACGGGGAACATGGCATCTTCCAGTTCTTTTAAATTCTTTTGTTGATTGGTTTTGTTGAGTTTATCCAGCTTCGTGGCGACTACGATGAAAGGGATTCCGACCTCTTGCAAAAAGGAGATCATCATTTCGTCGTCGCGGCTGGGGCCGGTTTTCAAATCGATCAATTGCAGAACCAGCGCAAGGTTTTCGTGATTTTGAAAATAGGAATCGGTCAAAGAAGACCACGCGCGCTTTTCTTTTTCACTGCGCCTTGCAAATCCGTAACCGGGAAGATCCACCAGATAACACTGACCGTCTAAATCAAAGAAATTGATGGTGACGGTTTTTCCCGGTGAGGAGGAAACTCTCGCCAGTTTTTTTCTTCCGAGAAGTTGGTTGAGAGCAGAGCTTTTTCCGACGTTACTGCGGCCGGAAAAGGCGATCTGACAGCGTCCGTCCCGAAGAATCTGATCGCGTCTTCCGGCGGAAATTTTCAGGGTGATATTGTGTTTGTTCATCAGTTCAAAAGCGCGACGCGCAAAACATCGTCAATGCTGCTGCAGGGAATAAACTCGATGCATTCCAATGCTTTGGGGTCCACTTCCTCCAGGTCTTTTTCGTTGTCTTTGGGGATGCAAACGGTGCGGATGCCCGCGCGCAGAGCCGCGCCTGCCTTTTCGCGCAAACCGCCGATGGCAAGCACGTTTCCGTGAAGTGTAATCTCGCCCGTCATCGCCACGTCCCCGCGGACCTTCTTTCCGCTCAAGAGCGAGGCAAGGCAGGTGACCAGCGTCACGCCGGCACTGGGGCCGTCCTTGGGGATGGCGCCTTCCGGCAGGTGAATGTGAAGATCGCAGTTTTTATAAAACTCGGGATCGGTAATTCCCAGTTTTTCGCCTTTGGCGCGGATCAGGGAGATGGCGGCTTTTGCCGATTCTTTCATCACGTCGCCCAGACTTCCCGTCAATTCCAATTTTCCTGATCCGGGCAGTGCCAGCGCTTCCACCTCCAGCATTTCACCGCCCATCATCGTCCAGGCAAGGCCGTTGACCACGCCCACCCGATCGGGTAGGTTTTTCTTTTCGGGCAGATATTTTTCTTTGCCCAAAAATTCGACCAGATTCTTTTCCGTAATGCTCACGCACGCTGCGCCGCCAACGAGCTCTTTTGCGCATTTGCGGCAGATTCGGGCGATCTCACGTTCCAATTTTCTTACGCCCTGTTCTCGGGTGTAGGAACGAATGATCTTGCGCAGTGCCCCTTGGCTGATGCGAAGCTGTTTTGCTTCGATGCCGTGCTCTTTCTTTTGCTTGGGAATCAGATGATTCTTGGCAATGGCGCATTTTTCACTTTCCGTATATCCGTTGATGTGAATGATTTCCATACGGTCCAAAAGCGCAGGGGGAATGGTTGCGGTATCGTTTGCGGTGGCAAGGAACATACAAGAGGAAAGATCCACCGGCAGTTCCACGAAATGATCTCGGAACGCGTGGTTTTGAGCCGAATCCAGCACCTCCAGAAGGGCGGAGGAGGGATCGCCGTGAGAATCTCTTGTCAGTTTGTCGATTTCATCCAGCGTGATCAGGGGGTTCATAGAGCCCGCCTGTGTCAAAGCGGTGATGATGCGACCGGGCATCGCGCCGATATAGGTTTTTCGGTGACCGCGAATGTCCGCTTCATCGCGCACGCCGCCTAAGGAAACGCGCACGTATTTTCTGCCCAGTGCCTCGGCAATGGAGGAGGCAACGCTGGTTTTTCCGACGCCGGGTGCGCCGACCAAACACAGGATTTGACCTTGCACGTTTTTGCGCAAGAGGCCTGCGGCAAGAAATTCGAGAATGCGCTCTTTTACTTTTTCCAGACCATCGTGGTCGCGATTGAGAATGCGCTCGGCTTCTTCCAGCGAAAGGCGATCCTGCGTGTACGTTTTCCACGGAATTTCAAGGCAGGTTTCAATGTAATTGCGAAGCAGGGCGGATTCGGAAGAGCCGAAGGGCATATGACGGATCTTCTTTGCCTGCGCAGTCAGTTTTTCACCAATGGCCTCGGGCAGCTCCGCTTTTTCGATGCGGCCGAGAAGATCTTCTTCGTCCGGATCCGCACTGCCGTCCGGCGCGCCGGAAATTTCGGCTTGAATGACGCGAAGCTGTTCTCTCAAATACGCCTCGCGCTGTTGATCGTCCATTTGACGCTGAACTTTTCTTGCCAAGCGGTTCTCCAGCTTTGCGACCTGAAGCTCGCGCTCCAGAATCTCTTTGACGGTCAGGGCGCGTTTGATAGGGTCCGTTTCCGCCAGAACCTGCATTTTATCTTCCGTTCGGCGCAGAATATTGGCAGCGACGTAGTCGGATAAAAATCCCGGGTCTTCAATGCTTTGAAGGGCACCGGTCACTTCCGGGCTGAGCTTGGGCAGAAACGCCGCCAGATCCTCCACGCTGTGCAGCACACTGCGCCGATAAGCATCGGCGGTGATGTCGTCCGACAGGGAAACGTCCTTGCGCATCACCTCGGCCGTGAGGGCACCGGATTCGAGGCGGAAGAGATTGATCACTTCACCGCGGGCAAGCCCCTCGGTGATGATGCGATAGCTTTGGTCAGGAAGCTTGATGGACTGCTTGATCCGTGAGATGACACCCACTTTGTGAAGATCTGCCGGCTCGGGAATTTCCACCTGAGCATCCTTTTGCGTAACAAGAAAAATCAGACCGTCGGCGTTCAAAGCCATTTGCGTGGCTTTGACGGTTTGGGGTCTTGCCACTTCGAAGCTGGTGTCGATTCCGGGGAAGACCACAAGACCTCGCAGGGCAATGACAGGCAGTGCCACGCGGTCGAGTTTTTCGGTATAATAAGACATGGTGTTGGGGGATTCCTTTCGATTTGGTATTGCTTTTAGGGTACAAAAACCCATCATCAAACCAATATAACACATTGTTTCAAAAAAAGAAATGTTTTTCTGCCATTTTTTCAAAAAATATCGCAAAAAATGTGTTTTGCTTTGCTTCCTTTCCGAAAATATGCTACAATACTGATTCAGGGACACGAACCAATGGAAAAAAGACAGGAGAACGTGATGAATTCAGAAAAGCTTGAAGCGGTCGCCGGCGTACAAGGCGGCGACTTGGAACGGTTTCCGTTTCCGGTGATTTCGGTCGATCCGGATTTTGAACTGCTGGAGCGAAACCGTTTGGCACAAAAGCTTCTGTTGCCGCCTTGGCAACTGCGGCGGTATTTAAAAGAGCTACGGAAAAAGGGATGCAAAGAGCGCTTTTTTGTTTCGAGCTTGGAAAACAGGAGCTATTTTGTGGCGTTGTTGTCCCGTCCGAGTGGATATTGGATCGCATTTTTGGAAAATTTGTTTTATTTTTACGAGCCGCTGACGCGCCCCTTGCTCGGAGAAGGGGTGGAGCTGATGGGGCAGTGGCAGGATCGCGAGCGGTTTTCCGCCGATCTCTTCGGGCAAGAAAAGCACCGTGCTCTTTCGGATCGGATCACGGCCCGCACCTGTCGATTGCGCGAGCAAATGTCTATGCTTCACCGACTCTTATCCCTTTCGGGCAGAGCGTGGCAAGAACCCTGTTGGTGCGACGTTGCGGGACTCATCCGAATTCTGCAGAGAAAACTGAAGGAGCATCGGATTACCTTGGAATTGGATTCGACCGCACAAGGAAGCTGTCCCGTTTCTCCGGAAGCCTTGATTGCCGCCGTGGTGAATCTGGTTCAGTTTGTTTTGGTGTATGAAGGAGAATCCCATTTGCACCTTTGTCAGGATCGCGGGGAAACAACGCAGGTGTTGCACGTTTCGTTCCGGGAACGGGAGGGACTGTTTTCGGACTTTTCCAAGCTTTTCGAAAGCGTTGGAACGGGAAAGGAACTGCCGGGAGTGATCGGGCTTGCGCCACTGTTTTCGGCGATGATCCTTTGCCGTGAAAACGGCATGAAAATGGAACTTTTTTCGGATGGCGACGTGGGACGGATCGACCTGATTTTGCCAAACGGAAAAGATTATGACGTGCAGTTTTTGGGCACCAAACTCGGAAAAGAAGAAGCGATGGCGGAAGCGTGGATTCGCCAAATTCTGTTTCCGTATGCGCAGGGGTAGGCGCGCATTATTTGTTGAAAAATCCGATCGAATATTTTCTTGTCAAAACACTTTGTTTTGAGGTATACTAAAAGGGAAAGGACCGTTCGCCGGTAAAGGAGGAATGCTTGTGGCACAAAAACAAATCAAAAGAATCGGAGTTTTGACCTCCGGTGGGGACGCGCCCGGAATGAATGCCGCCATCCGTGCGGTGGTGCGCTCCGGTCTTCATCACGGGTTTGAGGTGTTTGGGATCCGTCGGGGCTATGAGGGGCTTTTGGACGGAGAAATTTCGGAATTGGACAACCATTCCGTTTCCCATATCATCAGTCGCGGCGGCACGGTGCTTCTGACTGCCAGAAGCCGAGAGTTTTCTACTCCCGAGGGAGTGTCCAGAGGAAAAGCGATGGCAGACATTTTCCGCTTGGATGCTTTGGTGATCATCGGAGGGGACGGATCCTTGCGCGGGGCGCTGGATTTACACCGAGCGGGTGTCCCCGTTGTGGGAATTCCGGCGACCATTGACAACGACGTTGCCTGCAGTGATTATACCATCGGGTACGACACGGCAATGAATACCGTAAAAGAGGCGATTGACCGCATCAAAGATACCGCCTATTCTCATGAGCGGTGCAGCGTGGTGGAAGTGATGGGGCGCAACGCCGGATACATTGCCCTCAACTGCGCCATTGCCGGCGGTGCGGAGGCGTGCCTGATCCCTGAGAAGAAATGTTCTGTCGACGAAAACGTGATCCAGCCGATCCTTTCCTGTCGCAACGCCGGAAAGAATCACTATATCGTCATCAACGCAGAGGGCGTGGGCGGTACCTTGGAATTGGCAAAGCAGATTGAGAAAAAGACCGGTATCAGCACCACGATGACCATTTTGGGACATCAGCAAAGAGGAGGAAGTCCCACGGTGCGCGATCGCGTCGCAGCTTCCCTGATGGGGGTGAAAGCGACGGAGCTTTTGGCGCAAGGGATTTTTGGCAGAGTCATTGCCATAAAGGGTGAGGCGGTGGTGGATTATGAGATTCAAGAAGCGCTTTCCATGGAAAAGCACGTCGATGAAGGATTAATTCGCACGAGCGAAATTCTGTCTTTGTATTGATCCGGTTTTCAATCGCAAACAGCAGACGGCTTTTTTTGACAAAGAAAAACCGTCTTTTTTGATTAAAAGCCGAATCTTTTAAGGAAGAGTATTGAAAAAACACTTGATTTCGATTCGTTTGCTGTGATATACTATAACCAGTACTGCTTTAACTAATTTTAACCTTTTGTAACGGCATGATGGAGAGCGACGTTACGAAAGGGATGAGGTATGTGATGTACGACGATAAGAAAATTTCTAAAATTTTGAAATGTTTCGGTGTTGATTTCGATTCGTTTGGTGTCGAAACGTTTCATAGCGGTCATATCAATTCCACTTTCAAGGTGGATATTCGTTGCAAAGGAAAAACCGATAGCTTTGTTTTGCAGCGAATCAATACTTACGTGTTCCCGGATCCCGTGGGAATCATGAAAAATATTGACAAGGTGACCCGTCATATCCGTAACAAGCTGATTTACCAAGGAATCGATCCGCTGGGAAAGGTACTTGACTTTTTGAAGTGCCCGGACGGCACCAACTACTATTTTGAAGACAAGGACAATTTTTGGCGCGGGTATCGCTATATCCACAATACGATCACCTATGATCAGGCGGAGGATCCGGCGGTGCTTCACAGTGCCGGATATTCGTTCGGGCAGTTTCAGGAACAGCTTTGCGACTTTCCGATGGAAGAGCTGATCGATACCATGCCCAATTTCCACAACACCCCCGTCAGAATGAAAAACTTTTTTACTGCCTGTGAGAAGGACGTTGCCGGAAGACGCCATCGGATCGAAAAGGAAATTCAAATTCTCAAGGAAAACGAAGGACTTTGGTCCCGGCTGGAAAAAGCCAAAGAAAACGGAACTCTTCCGCTTCGCGTGACCCACAACGATACCAAATACAACAACATTCTCATTGACAAAGACAGCGGCAAAGCCGTTTGCGTCATCGATTTGGATACGGTGACCCCCGGACTTTGTGCCTACGACTTCGGAGATGCCATTCGTTTTTCTGCCAATTTTGCAGCGGAAGACGAGCCGGATACCTCCAAGGTCGGCTTGAATTTGGAACTTTACGAGGCCTTTGCCTCCGGATTTATCACCTCTTGCCGTAAGTTCTGTACGCCGGAGGAGCTGGAAAGTCTTGCGATCGGCGCGGTGACGATGGCGTTCGAGCTGTCCGCCCGCTTCTTGGAAGATTATCTGAACGGAGATAAATATTTTAAAGTGCGTCATCCCGAGCACAATTTGGAGCGCGGCAGAAGCCAGCTTGCTCTCGCTTTGGATATGAAGGAAAAAATCGAGAAGATGCAACAGATCAATCGCCGTTGGGCGAATGCGAAATAAAAATGAAAAGTAAGGATAAAGAAAGGGACCAAACCGTGGAAATAACGATTAAAGATTTGCTTACGTGGGTGATGAGGGGAATTGTGCTGATTCTGGTGACAGCCATTCTCTTTGGCTCCGTTGCATTTGTTTACACCAAATATTTTGTTGCGCCGACCTATGAGGCAGAAGTGAAGTTTTACGCCAGCAGTTCTGCGGAGAACAAAAACCAGTTGCTGGCAGAGTATTACCGTTCGGTTGCTCCGCAGTACATTGAGTTTTTAAACGTAACCGAATTTTATGAGATGCTTTCCAAGAAATTGCAGGAAGAAACAGAGCAGATTTTAACACCCAAACAGATCTCTTCTTGCATTCGCTTCTCTTCCATCATTGCGGACACCTCTTCTTTCTTCGTGTTGGTGAAAACCACAGATGCGAATTTGACCTATCAGATTGCAAAAGCGATTGCAGAATTGGCACCGGAGCGCATCAGCAATTTCGAAAACGTGGGCGCGCTGGAGGTTTTGAGCAATCCTCGGATGCCTGTTTCTCCCTCCGGACCCAGCTTATCTCGAAACGTTCTGCTCGGTGTGATTTTGGGCTTGGTTTTGTCTGCCGGCTTTGTCATCATCAAAGAAATTACCGATAACCGCATCCGGACAGCGGAGGAGATCGGAGAATTTTTCGGTCTTCCGGTCTTTGGCAGTGTGCCTGATTTTAGTGCCAACGAAAAGAAAGGAGGCAGATGAAGATGAATCAAAAGAACTATCAGACTGCTTCCGGCAATGAATTTTCTGTTTTTGCTGCAAAAGAGGCATATCGCACCATTCGTACCAATTTGATGTTTTCGTTTGCAAAAAACGGCTGTAAAACGATTTTGTTTACCAGTTCGATCCAAGGAGAGGGAAAGACAACCACCTCAGTTAACGTGGCGTTCTCTCTTGCCCGCAGCAATAAAAAAGTGCTTCTCTTAGACTTGGACCTGAGAAGGCCGCGCGTTCATCGCTTTGTGAAAAAGCCCAATTCTCCCGGTCTGACCAACTATTTGAGCGGCTTTAACAGCTTGGAGGAAGTTTGTCACACGGACGTTCTTCCCAATCTGGACGTGATCTGCGCCGGAACCATTTCTCCCAATCCTGCCGAAATCGTCGCCAGTGAGGAAACGGAAAAATTGCTCAAGAGCATGAAAAAGAAATATGATTTTATCATTTTGGATACGCCCCCTGTGACCGTGGTTTCGGATTCTCTTTCCTTGATTCCCCAAACCGACGGTGTTGTGTTGGTGATCCGTCCCAATTACACGACACGCAAAGAAGCTCGGTCCGCCATTGATCAGATTCAGTTTGTGGGCGGAAAGATCTTGGGTGCCGTTGCCAATGCGGTGAATTTGGAAAAGAAACGCGGCAAAAAAACTTACGCGCGCTACGGATACAGCCGATACGGATATGGCTCGTACGGGGCCAATCCGGAAACGGTAAAAGAAAATACCCAATCAAAACAAAACCCGGCCTCTGAAATCGAAGAACAGAAAGAGGAATCGGAATCAACGGAATAAGCAACGGAGTAATCAGTGAGAACAGATATTCACTCGCATCTTTTGCCCGGCATCGATGACGGGGCGGCAGACCTTGCTGCCAGCCGCCGCGGCTTGTCGGCATTGACCTCGGTGGGAATTACCCATCTTGCCCTGACCCCCCATTTTTATCCCATGCACACCTCTTTTTCTCATTTTTTGGAACGGCGGGAGGGGGCTTGGCAGAAGCTTCAAACCGTGCCGGAAGCAAAGAATTTTGTCTTTTCTCTGGGTGCCGAGGTTTATTTTACGGAAAACCTTTTTAATCATCACGACCTTTCGTCCGTTTGTTACCGCGGAACCCGTCTGATGCTCACGGAATTGGAAACAAAGGATCATTTTACTCCGGTTATGGAGAAAAATTTGATCTGCTTGATCGAAGATTACGGCATTACCCCCGTTCTTGCCCATATTGAACGGTATCCCTTTCTGCACGACCGCGGACTTCTTTCGGAATTAAGGCGCATGGGATGTATGTTCCAGCTGAATTTGGAATGTTTTTCCTCTTTCCTGTTTCGTAAAAAATGGATTGGCTTAGCAGAAACGTATGTGCCTGTTTTTTTGGGGCAGGACGTCCATCACCTTCCACTGACAGGAAAGAAACGGGAAGCAATTTTTGACGCATGGAAAAAAAATCGCGCGACCTTTCCCGCAAAGGCCGACGATTTGGCGCTCTCTTCTATTTTTAATCAAACGAAATAACCCGATAAACGGAGGTATTTTTTATATGAAAAAAGCAATTGCAATTTTGCTTGCGATGATTTTGGTGGTCGCAACCGCATCATTTTGTGTCAGTGCCAGAAATCTGACCGCAGAAGAAAAGGATCTGATCGAATTGATCAAACAGAATACCGATCTTTTGGGAGAGGAAGAGAAAAACTCTGCCACCTTGATTGCAGAGGCGGAAAACTATCTGTGTTCCCGTCCCGATCCGTTGACCCCCGAGCAGATCGCGCAAATCAAAGGTGAGATTTCTGCCGCAAGAGCAAAGGTAGATGCTGAGAAGGCAGCCAATTCGCAGGGCTCTTCCGAAAACGCCTCCAATCAGATGTCCACGGAAACCAAAAAGGAAGTGTTGAACCACATTGAAAACGCGGCTCAGTCGGTGGGCTGTAAGACCGTTGTGGATGCCAAGGGCACGCTGATCATCAAAGATGCGAAAACGGGCGAAGTGGTTGTAACGAATAACACCAATCTGGTGAAGGTGACCGGATTCGGTTTTGAGCGCGCGGCTGTTTTGGGGCTTTGTGCGCTGACCGTGCTTTGCGCCTGTTTTGCTGTAAGCAAAAAAGGCAACCTCATTTAATCGGTGTCAGCAATGAAACGTTTGCAGAAAGCGATAAAGGCAGTGGCGTTAGCAATATCGCCGCTGTTTTTGTCTTTGATCGTAACACTTATCGTTTTGGTTTTTGTGAAAACGACTCTTTCGCCTTATTTGTCGGCCGTGAATCTGTTTTTGTTTGCCGAAGAACATACCGATTCCGATCGGGAATATGAGAATATTTTCGAGGGCTTTGAAGACAAAAACGAAACCGAAAAGGTGGAAACCATCGACGGTAATACCATTGTATACCCCAAGCGCGGCGCTTTGTATGCCAAGCTTGCCATCGAAAGCGTGGGGCTTATAACCGACGTGTATTTTGATGACTCGGATGCCGCACTCTCGCGCGGCGGGGTCGGTCAAAACTATAGCAGTAAAATTCCCGGTTACGGAAAACCCATTCTCATCAGCGGCCATAACAACGGGAAATTCAATGCACTCCAGCACGTCAAGGTGGGGGACGTGGTAACCATCACCACCAACTACGGCATCTACGAATATCAAATTCGTGAATGTGTCGTCAAGGATAAAGACGATCCCGGTGCTGTGGATTTGACCAAGGATCAAGAGGAATTGACCCTCTATACTTGCTATCCGTTTACGATGTTGGGCTTGACCCGCCAGCGCTATTTTGTCTATGCCGACAAAATTTCCGGTCCGGTGGTGTCTTACTGAAAGGAGTGGCGTTGTGAAACAGGAAACAATCGGAAAGAAAATACTCCGTCAGATCATCTCGTGGATCGTGGTGTTTCTGTTTTCGCTTTTGATCACGCTTGCCGCCGCCTTTTGGATGCTGGGAGATTTGGTGTCGGAAGCGTGCGTGATGAAAGTGGTGGACGAAATCGGCTATGAAGAGCTGGTTCGGGAAAATATCCAAGAGTCCTTCGAAAGCTTGTGTGAAACCAGTGGCGTTCCCGCGTCGTTGACAACGGCGTTTTTAGAGGAAGAAGTGACGCGAGAGGACATTCTTCTGCCTATTTTGCAGATGTTCACACAAGAAACCTTGGAACCGGATACCGAAACGTGGAAAGAGGCGTTCTCTGCTCGTGTGGAACATTACGCACAGGGCCTGCGAGAATCGGGTGAACTTTCCGTTTCCGATGAAGATTGGGAAGCGATGAAAGCCGGTTTTCCGGAAATGGCAAATTATTTTGTAAAAGAAGTTCGCGCCTCGATTCGCTTAAGCGGTCTGTTCGCGCCCTTGGGCTCGGCTTTTTCCGTGGTTGCAGCCCTTTCCCCGTATCTGACGTGGGGAAGTATTGTCGGCGCTGCTTTTTGTGCGCTTCTGTTGCTTTTGATTTGGAAAAAGCGGGTGTGGTATTTTGCCTACGTGGGCATGACGGCATCCGGCATTTTGTTCCTTTTGCCCGCCTTGCTTTACCGCGCTCAAAATTACGTGTCGCGTTTGGGAATCCAGCCGATCTACTTGAAACGCTTTTTGAGCGGGATCGTGGATCTCTTGGCACAGCGCTTTTTGCAAACCGGTACAATTTTCCTTGTCGTCGGCGCCGTTTTCGGGATTTTGGTGATCGTGCTGTCCTTGACGGGAGGAAAAAAGAAATCGGAAGCAAACTTGGAACAGAAAAAGGAGCAAGTATTATGATTCGTAGTTTTAAAGGAAAGATGCCTCGCGTGGCAGAGGGCGTTTTTTTGGCGGAAAACAGCACCGTGATCGGTGACGTGGAGCTGTCAGAGGGTGCCAATATTTGGTATGGCACCGTGCTTCGTGCAGACGAGGGCCCCATTGTGATCGGGAAAAACACCAACGTGCAGGATAACGCGACCGTCCATACGACCAGTCAATTTCCCGTTGTGCTGGGGGACAACATCACCGTCGGTCATAATGCGGTCGTTCACGGATGCGTTGTCGGCGACGGTACGATGATCGGTATGGGCGCGGTGGTGCTCAACGGCGCGAAAATCGGAAAAAACTGTCTGATCGCCGCAGGCGCTCTGATCAAGGAGGGCGCGGAAATTCCCGACGGCTCTCTTTGCGTCGGCGTTCCGGCAAAGGTGATTCGCCAGATCGATGAGGAAACCAAAAAGGGAATTCTTGCCAACGCCGAAATGTACGTTTCGCTGGCAAAAGAGCATCAGAGCTGATGCTGCAATGTCCCATTTGCACCCTCGCACTGAAAGAGGAAGAAAAACGCTGCTTTTGTGAAAACGGACACTCCTTTGATCGGGCAAGGCAGGGGCATCTGAATTTGTTGATGGATTCTTCTCACCACGGTCACGGGGATGATCGGAAGATGCTTTCCGCCCGTCGGGCATTTTTGGATGCCGGTCATTACCAAATGCTGTCGGATCGCATTTGCAAGATTCTTTGCGAGCGCTTTCCGTTCGAGGGCGTTCTTTTGGACGCGGGCTGCGGAGAAGGGTATTATACCAAGGCGATGTTCGATGCGCTGTCTGCGAGCGAGAAGCGGGCAGAGCTTTACGCATTTGATATTGCCAAAGACGCGGCACGGCTCACGTCCTCGCGCCTTTGCAAAAAAGGACACGTTTTTGTTGCCAGCACCTTTCACATTCCTATGTTCTCCGAGTGCGTGGATTTTGTAACCTCGCTCTTTGCTCCGTATTCGGAAGAGGAATTTTTGCGCATTCTCAAGCCGGGCGCTCATTTGCTGCGCGCCGTGCCGCTGGAACATCATTTGTATGAATTGAAATGTGCGATCTATGACGAACCGAAAAAGAACGAAACTGCCGCTCAGATCGGGCCGGGCTTTCGGCTTTGCGGGGAAGAGCGGATTTCCGGAACGATTTTTTTGTCTTCGGGGGAAGAGATTCGCGCGCTTTTTGAAATGACCCCTTATGCACATAAGACGGCAAAAGAGGATATCGAAAAATTGGCGTTCTTGCAGACGCTGGAAACGCAAGTGGATTTCGGTATTTTGCTGTATGAAAAGCTCTGACGGGAAAGAGCGAAGAAAACCCTTGCAAACAGCTCCGTTTTGGGCTATACTATAAAAAATAAAGGAGGAGGGAATATGCGCAGATCCATCCGTGATTATCTTGTGACGCTTTGTCTTGGCATTTTCATCTTTACTGTGGTTGCGTTCTTTTTGATCCGTGCCGCAGAGGGACTGATGGTGGACGTTGTGGATAAAATCGGTTCCGAGGGACAAACTCAGACCGAAGAAGTACCGGAAACGCAGGTTCCGGATCAGCCCGTCAATTCCGAAGTGTTGCCGGAAGCGAAAGAGGACCAAATGGTAACGTTTCTGGTGATGGGACTTGATTTGGATGAAAAGAAGGCGGATTCTATCTTTCTTGTCGGTATCAACGCCACCAAAAAGAAAGCTACCGTTTCTCTGATCCCCTCCAACACCGTCGTGCCGGAAGGAACGAGAAAAGACAAATTGGGCGAATTGTATTCTTCTCGCAGCATCAATTTCTATAAGGAATTTGTGAAAGAAGAAACGGGGATCGATCCCGATTACTATATGGTTTTCACCCAATCCGGTATTTCCAATCTGGTCGATTTTATAGGCGGGATTTCCTGTAAGGTCCCGGAAAATATGCAGTATATGGATTCCGAGCGGAATTTCAAGATTGACCTTGCCGCCGGAAAACAGACCTTGTCCGGTGACAAAGCCATCCAGCTTTTGAACTATTACGGCTATCAAAACAAAGAAGATCAGAAGCGAGAGGTTCATCTTGCTTTCGCCAATGCCTTCTGCTCTTCGTTCTTGGTTCCGGACAACTTCAGCCGCTTTGAAGCGATTCTGTATAACATCCGCTATCATATGAAGACCGACTTTGAAGAAGAAGATCTAAAAAAATGGAACGAAACGATCTTCAATTTCGGCACGTACGCTCAGGATTATGTATGTATTCCGGGTGCTCCCACGGGCGATGTGTATTATGCCATCAGCACGTCCAGAGCAACGAGTTTGTTTGAAAATTATCAGTAAAAAGGAGGCGAAAACCTCCTTTTTGTTTTCTGAAAAGGTGAGAAATATATGGAAGAAAAAATGAATTTTGAAGTTCCGCTTTCCCCCTCGCAGGAGCCGGCGGCGCCTGTGGGAATGCCGGAGGGGGAACGTGCGAAAACGCAAACGCCGCCAAAGGGAAAATGTTCTTTGTGGCTGGAGCAAAAGAGAGGCGGCGCACTTCCTCTGGTCCTTTCCTTTTTGCTCCCGTTTTCTGTTTTTTCGCTTTGTCTGATCTTCGGCGGGCTGTATCCGTTCGGGGATGAGCAGATCATCAACTACGATGGTTGGCATCAGTACTATCCGTTTTTGCTGAAGCTTTGGGATCATTTCCACGAGGGAACGAGCTTTCTTTACGATTGGTCCATGGGAATGGGAACCAATTTTCTTTCCATGCTCTCTTATTACGGCTCGAGCCCCTTAAATTTGCTTCTGCTGTTCGTGCCGGTGCGCGAGTTCCGTTGGCTTTTTATGCTCTTTGTGATGATCCGTTTCGGATTGGCAGGTCTTTTCTCCGGTCTTTTCTTGAGAAAAATAACGAAGAATCCCGGCTTTTCCATCGCGTTTTTTGCAAGCGGATATGCGCTCAGCAGTTTTCTTTTGGGCTATTTTTGGAACAATATGTGGCTGGATACCGTTGCCCTGTTTCCGCTTTTGTGTCTTTGCCTTGTCATTTTGTTTCGGGAACAAGAGAGCCGATGGTACGTGCTCGTTTTAGCATTGAGTCTTTTTTCCAATTATTATATCGGATATATGAGCTGCGTGTTTTTGGTGCTGGCGTTCTTTGCGCTTTGCATCATCGATCGCGTCAATTTCAATGAATTCTTGTGCAGGGGCTTTCGCCTTCTTGTCACCACGCTTCTCGGAGCGGGACTTGCCGCCGTTTTGCTGCTTCCCGCCCTTTTGGGACTTTTGAGTACGGCCTCCACGCAGGATGCCGTTCCCATGTACGTTTCGTTTTATGAATCCGTGCGGGATCTGCTCGCGCCCTTCTCTTCTTTCCACGCACCTGCGGTGATGGAGGGACTTCCCAACATCACCACGACCGCGACCATGGCACTCTTCGGCTTTGCTTTTCTGTGGGCAAAGAAGGTGGGATTTCGAAAGAAGATCGTCGCATTTTTCCTTTTGGTGTTCCTACTTTTTTCTATGAATTTCAGCGTGCTCAATTATATTTGGCACGGGATGCATTACACCAATATGATCCCTTATCGCTTTGCCTACGTCTTTTGCTTTCTCATCGTTGTGATGGCGTATTACTATTACAAAAAAGCGGTGGACGCCTTTGACTGGATCGATGCGGTGGGAATGCTGATGTTTGCCGTCCTGGTGGCATTCTGCGCTTTCGGCTATTACGAAACTTGGAGCATTTTGGCAACTGTCGGCGTGCTTGCCGTTTCCATGGTTCTTTGTGCTTTTTGCGCCGGAAAAATCATTTCAAAAAGAGCATTTTCTTCCGCCGTTTGCGTTCTTTTGGCCATCGAGCTTTGCGTTAACACCTGGCTTGGCACTCAGGCGGTGGGAACAACCAGTTATTCGCAATATTTTGATTTAAAAACCGGACAGGAGATCGAAGAGCTGGTTCAAGTTGCCAAAGAGAATCAAACCGATCCGTCCGAGTTTTACCGGATGGAAGTGACCGAGTGGCGAAGTCTGAATGACTCTTGCTTTTACGGCTATAACGGAATATCTCAATTTTCCTCCTCGGCCAACCGTGATGTATCCGCCTATCTTCTGGGTCTGGGAATGCCTGCAGATCCGGGCAGCAACCGATTTGTTTACGTCCACGGAACGCCGCTTGCCAACATGGCTTTGGGGGTCAAATATTTGATTTCGAAAACCGGATATTTGTCCGACACAGGGCTCAAGTGCGTGTTGGCCGGCTCGAACGATCAAACGTGTGCGCTTTATGAGGAGTCGGCGTTTTCCGGTCTTGGCTTTATGATCGAAGAGGGCGGGGCTGATTTTCAATTTGATTTGACAAAAATGCCCTACGAACGGCAAAACGAGCTCTTTTGTGCCATGACAGGTCTTGAGGGAGAACTGTTTACCCCCATCGAGCCGATCGGCGCAGACCATACCAATTTGAACGTGACTGCATTGGGTGACGATTCCTATGAATTCTCTGCTTCCAATGAAGAAGAAACGGATTCGGACACCTACGTTCTGCGCTTCACCTATCGCGCTCCGCAAACGGGAATGATCTACGTCTATGCCGACGTGCCAACGTCCAATTTCATTCAGGTCAACCACAACTGGCACTGCATCGAAGATTACCCCAACTTCTTTTCCGCCGGATATTTTAAAGAAAACGAAGAGTTTTCTCTAAGAACCGTCATTGACGCAGAGGGCGAGGAGTTTACCGACACCGCATCCTACGACGTGGTTGTGATGAACCAGGCGCTTTGGCAGGAGGGGCTGGCAAAGATTCAAGATGAAAAAATGCAGGTTCTTTCCATGGAAGACACTGGTTTAAAGGCGCGGGTCAACGCCAAAACGGACGGCTATCTCTACACCTCCATCCCCTTTGAAAAAGAGGGGTGCTGGACGCTTTGGGTTGATGGAAAAGAGGCGGAAATCACCCCCTTTGCCGATGCCTTCGTGGGCGTTCGTCTGACGCAGGGTGAGCACGAGATCGAACTGCGCTACTCTCCCCTCGGCTTTGTACCCGGCGCTTGGATCACGGCAATTTCTCTTCTTCTTTTGATTCTTTTGTGGGTTTGGGAGAGAAAGGGCGGTCGGCTCTTTCCCGAAAAGGTGCGTCCAACCACAAGTGCTTTGTCTGAGGATGGGGGAACGTCGGAAGAAGGGGAAACTCAAAACGAGCCCGAAATTTTGTTAGGAGAAAAGGATGACCATACACAAACTTGCGTCCATCACCAGGAAAGGACTTGACGATTTTTCCATGGTCGAAGAGGGCGAGTGCATCACGGTCGGCGTTTCCGGAGGAAAGGATTCTCTGGCTCTGGTAACGGCTCTGGCGCATCTTTCCCATTTTCATCCCAAACGCTTTACCGTGAACGCCGTGACCGTAGACCTCGGCTTCCCCGGTGCGGATTATACGCCCATTGCCCGTTATCTGGAGGATTTGGGTGTACCTTACCGCGTGGAAAAAACCGAGATCGGAAACATCGTATTTGAAACGAGAAAAGAAAAAAATCCCTGTGCGCTCTGTTCGAAGATGAAACGGGCGGTTTTGTGCGAAGCGGTTCGCGATATGGGTGGTCGGAAATTAGCACTGGCGCACCACAAGGATGATTTGATCGATACCTTTTTGCTGAATTTGTTTTACGCCGGCAGAATCGATACCTTTTTGCCCGTAACAGACTTGGACAAGACCGGAATCACGGTCATTCGACCGTTTCTCTATGCCGAGGAAAAGGAATTGGTGTATTTTACCAACAAAAATCCCATGCCGGTTTGCTCCTCGCTCTGTCCTGCCGATAAATTCACCTCGCGCGAAGAAGTGAAGGTCTGGCTTCGAACGCTGGCAAAAACCAATCCCGACATCAAATCAAAGCTCTTTGGTGCCATCGAACGCGCCGGACTTCTCGATCGGAAAAAGAACGATACCATCACCTTGTAATTTGTGAAAAAAATGTTAACAATAAGTCGAACTGCTTGAATTTTCCAAGGAGTGGACTATAATAATATTAAAAGTTAGCACTCAAAAAACGAGAGTGCTAAAACAAAAATCTCAGGAGGAACAAAAAATGTTGAAACCCCTTAATGACAGAGTCGTTTTGAAAATGGTGGAAGCCGAAGAAACCACTTCTTCCGGCATCATTCTTGCCGGTTCTGCCAAAGAAAAGCCCGAAATCGCGGAAGTGATCGCAGTGGGTCCCGGCGGCATCGTGGATGGCAACAAAGTAGAAATGAACGTCAGCGTTGGCGATAAAGTAATTACCAGCAAATATTCCGGAACCGAAGTGAAATACGAAGGAACCGAGTACGTAATTGTCAGAATCGGCGACATTCTCGCCATTGTAGAATAAGGAGGCAAAATCATGGCAAAAGAGATGATTTACGGCATCGAAGCCAGAAACAAATTGATGAGCGGCATTGACAAGCTTGCCAATGCAGTGAAATCAACCATCGGCCCCAAGGGCAGAAACGTGGTGCTGGATAAAAAATTCGGCGCACCCCTGATTACCAACGACGGTGTGACCATCGCAAAAGAAATTGAACTGGACGATGCGTTTGAAAACATGGGCGCACAGCTGATTCGTCAGGTTGCCGTTAAGACCAATGATGCCGCCGGCGACGGTACGACCACCGCAACCGTTCTGGCTCAGGCATTCGTTCGCGAAGGTATGAAGAACGTCACCGCAGGTGCTAACCCCATGGTGATCAAAAAAGGTATTTCCAAGGCAGTGGACGTTGCCATTGCAGAATTGAAGAAGAATTCCAAGCCCGTTTCCGGCAAGGAAGACATCGTCAGAGTCGGTACCATTTCCGGCGGCGACGAGCTGGTCGGCACGCTCATTGCCGATGCGATGGAAAAAGTTACCTCGGACGGCGTTATCACCGTAGAAGAAAGCAAATCTGCCGATACCTACTGCGAAGTGGTAGAGGGTATGCAGTTTGACCGTGGCTACCTTTCTCCCTATATGGTAACCGATACCGATAAGATGGAAGCCGTGTTTGACGATGCCATCCTTTTGATTACCGACAAGAAGATTTCCAACATTCAGGAGATCCTTCCCTTGCTCGAGCAGGTCATGCAGTCCGGCAAGAAGCTGGTCATCATTGCCGAGGACGTAGAAGGCGAAGCTCTTTCCACCCTGCTTGTCAACAAGCTCCGTGGCACCTTTACCTGCGCGGCTGTCAAAGCGCCGGGATTTGGTGACAGAAGAAAAGAAATGCTTCAGGACATCGCCATTCTCACCGGCGGTACCGTGGTTTCTTCCGATTTGGGTCTGGAACTGAAGGAAACGACCTTCGATATGCTCGGTCGTGCCAAGCAGGTTAAGATCACCAAAGAAAACACCATCATCGTGGGCGGTCAGGGAAGCACGGATGCCATCCGCGACAGAATTGCATCCATTCGTTCCGGCATCGAAACCACGACCAGTGATTTCGACCGTGAAAAGCTTCAGGAACGCCTGGCAAAACTTGCCGGTGGTGTTGCCGTGATCAAAGTCGGTGCGGCAACCGAAGCAGAAATGAAAGATAAGAAGCTGCGCATTGAAGATGCTCTGAACGCAACCCGTGCCGCTGTGGAAGAAGGCATTGTTCCCGGTGGCGGTGTGGCTTTGCTCAACACCGTTCCCGCTGTCAAAGCATTGATGGAAACCCTTTCCGGCGAAGAAAAGATCGGTGCTCAGATCGTTCTGCGCGCACTGGAAGATCCTGCCCGTCAGATCGCCGCAAACGCCGGCTTTGAAGGCAGTGTCATCATCGACAAGGTTCTCTCTTCCGGCAAGATCGCTTACGGCTTCAACGCATACACCGAAGAATATGTTGATATGTACGAAGCCGGCATCATTGACCCGACCAAGGTAACCCGTTCTGCTCTTGCCAATGCTTCCAGCGTATCTTCCATGGTTCTGACCACCGAAGTTCTCGTGGCAGACAAAAAAGAAGATGCTCAGGCCGCAGCAGCAGCCGCCGCTCAGGCAGCCGCAGGCGGAATGTATTAATTCCCACTTCTGACAAAAAAAAGGACCGCTTTTGCGGTCTTTTTTTATTTTGAATGGACTTATACAAAGGCAAAATAGATCAACACCAAAGCACCGAGGACGATGCGATACCAACCGAAGGCGGCAAAGGAGTTCTTTTTGATGTATTGCATCAAAAATTTGATCACGAAAACTGAGGTGACAAAAGCAACCAAACAGCCGATTGCGAGAATCAAGATTTGATACGAGGTAAAGACAAATCCGAATTTCAAAAGTTTCAAGGCGGAATAGCCCAGCATCACGGGAACGGCAAGGAAAAAGGTGAATTCTGCGGCCGCCACGCGGCTGATTCCTAAAATGAGAGAACCGACGATGGTCGAGCCCGAGCGCGAGGTGCCAGGAATGATGGAAAGCACTTGGAAAAGTCCGATCAGAAGGGCATCCTTGTAGGTGATATCGGATAGAGAAGTGACGCGAGTCGGGCGCTTGGCGTTCCATTTTTCCACCACAATGAAAGCGACGCCGTAAAGCACCAGGGCAAGGGCGATGACGGTGGGGGTGTGCAGATGTGCATCGATCCAATCGTCAAACAGTAGAGTGATGACCGCGCCGGGGATGCAAGCGACGACCACTTTAAACCAAAGGGAAAATACGTCTTTGCGGATGACACTTTCCTTTTTGTTTTTCCACTGGAAAGGGAACATTTTATCCCAAAACAAAAGCAAAACCGCCAAAATGGCACCCAGCTGAATGACAATGAAGAACATTTCCTTGAACGCTTCACTTTCATTCAATTTGAAAAACTCGTCGACCAAAAGCATATGCCCCGTACTGGAAATGGGAAGCCATTCGGTCACGCCTTCCACGATTCCCAAAATGAGAACCTTGAGAAACTCCAATATTTTTTCCATATTTTCTCCTCGTCTGTTTTGTAAAATGTATGCGAGAATGTTTTCCTATTTTACCATAAGCGGCTTTTTTTGTAAAGAAAAAGAGGATTGACAAGCAAAAAAAAACAAGATATAATATTCGTAAGGAACACGTCAAGGAAACAAGCCGTTCTTCAGAGAGGCGGGGTAGGTGAAAGCCGCCGTTCGGAATTTTTTTGGTACCATCCTTTCAGTCCCGCAGGAAATGGCGGCGCGCACCCGGCGAAACAGGGGAAACGAAGAGCAGACCCTGGGTCTGAATTCGGGTGGAACCGTGGGAATTTTTCTCACCCCGAAAGCAAAAAGCTTTCCGGGGTGTTATTTTTTTGCCCCGAAATTACAAGGAGGAAGAAACGATGAAAGTAATTTGTAACGACGGCGCTGTTCGTGAGGATCTGACCCCCGAAGAAGAACTGCACGTCATTCGCCACACCGCCGCGCACGTTTGCGCACAGGCAATCAAGCGCCTGTATCCCCACGCGGATTTTGCCTTTGGCCCTGCCACGGAAAAAGGTTTTTATTACGACGTTGATTTGGGAGAAACCAAGCTTTCCGATGAAGATCTGGTTCGCATTGAAACGGAAATGAGAAAGATCGTCAAAGAAAATCTTCCCATCAAACCCTTCATTCTTCCCAGAGAAGAAGCCATCAAGCTAATGGAAGAGCGAAAGGAAAAATATAAGGTCGAGCACATCGGGGATTTGGCAGAGGATGCTCCCATCAGCTTTTATCAGCAGGGTGAGTATATCGATATGTGTGTCGGACCGCATCTGATGTATACCAAAGCGCTCAAAGCGTTTAAAATCACGCAGCAGTCCGGTGCTTACTGGAAAAACGACAAGAACAATAAAATGCTCACCCGTATCGGCGGTGTTGCGTTCCGCACAGCGGAGGAAATGGATGAATATATGAAACTGATGGAGGAAGCGGAAAAACGCGACCACCGTCGAATCGGCAAGGAAATGGGACTGTTTATGATCTGCGAAGAAGGCCCCGGCTTCCCGTTCTTTCTGCCTCGCGGTACGGCACTGAAAAACGCCTTGATCGATTATTGGCGCGACATTCACTACCGCGATCACTACGTGGAAGTGGCAACGCCTCTGATTATGAACCGTCAGCTTTGGGAAACCAGCGGTCACTGGGATCACTATAAGGATAATATGTATTCCACCCTCATCGACGAGGAAACCTATTGCATCAAGCCGATGAACTGTCCGGGCGGCGTGATGGTTTACCGTTCCACCCCACATTCCTACCGCGATCTTCCCATTCGTATGGGAGAACTCGGCTTGGTTCACCGCCACGAGCTGCGCGGCGCGCTTCACGGTCTGTTCCGCGTGCGCTGCTTTACGCAGGACGATGCGCACATCTTTATGCGCCCCGATCAGATCACCGATGAAATTATGGCGGTGGTTCACCTGATCAATGAGGTCTACACCAAATTCGGATTCAAATATTTCATTGAACTGTCCACCCGTCCCGAAAATTCGATGGGTAGCGATGAAGATTGGGAAGCCGCAACCGAGGGCTTGAAGAGTGCCTTGGAAAAATTGGGTCTTGATTACATCATCAACGAGGGGGACGGCGCGTTCTACGGCCCCAAGATCGACTTCCATCTGGAAGACAGTCTTGGAAGAAGCTGGCAATGCGGCACCATTCAATTGGACTTCCAGATGCCCATCAATTTCGGTCTGGAATACGTGGACGAAACCGGCTCAAAGAAAAAGCCGATTATGATTCACCGCGTATGCTTTGGCTCGATCGAGCGCTTCATCGGTATTCTCACCGAGCACTTTGCCGGCAAATTCCCCGCTTGGCTTGCTCCGGTTCAAGTCAAGGTTCTTCCGGTTTCCGAAAAGAGCTTGGAATATTCTACGAGCGTGTATCAGGCCATTCGCGATGCGGGAATTCGCTGTGAATTGGACGACAGAAACGAAAAGATCGGATATAAGATCCGCGAGGCGCAAGCTGTTGACCGCGTTCCGTATATGCTCGTTTTGGGTGGCAAAGAAGTGGAAGACGGAACTGTTTCCGTTCGTAACCGCGATACGCTGCAAACCGAAACGATGTCACTGGAAGCATTCCTTTCCAAAATTTGTGAAGAAACGAAAAACAGAATCTAAATATTTCAAGAAGACCGCTTTACGCGGTCTTTTTTCTTGACAAATACATTCTTTTTCTATATAATACCTTTGATATATCCGTATAATTAAGTTGATATAGCAAAGACGTGCTTTTGACTCACACAAAAAGGGAAAGGAGTGTCAC
The DNA here is from genome assembly GCA_045580105.1 of Eubacteriales bacterium. Lineage (GTDB taxonomy): Bacteria > Bacillota > Clostridia > Oscillospirales > SIG627 > RGIG5579. The sequence goes on from JAZNNH010000036.1 coordinate 27,060, forward strand.
GATGAGTTCTAAAATGAACCCGAAACTGCGAGAAAAAATTTTAGAATCCGTTTCTGCGGTACTGCCCATCACGGCCATTGTGCTCCTGATCAGCATCCTTTTAATTCCGTTGAACTTGGATGGCATTGCGCTCTTTTTGTGTGGTGCGGCGATGCTCATTGTCGGTATGGGCTTTTTCCAGCTCGGTGCGGAAATGGCAATGATGCCGATCGGTGAGGGTCTGGGCGTTCGTTTTTCGCAAACCAAGCGGATTATTTTGCTTCTTGTCGTAAGCTTTATAATGGGTGCGATCATCACCATCTCCGAGCCGGATCTTCAGGTGCTTGCCCAGCAAGTTCCTTCCGTTCCCAATCTCGTCTTGATTCTGACCGTGGCGTTGGGCGTGGGTGCGTTTTTGATGTTGGCGGTGGTTCGAAGCCGCTATCGCATTGATCTTTCCACCCTTTTGATCATTTTGTACGCCTTTCTGATCCTCTTTTCCTGTTTTGTTCCCGCCGATTTTATCGCCGTTGCCTTTGACTCGGGCGGGGTGACCACCGGCCCGATGACCGTTCCCTTTATTATGGCAATGGGTGTCGGTCTTTCCTCGCTTCGTTCCGATAAAAACGCATCCAGCGACGCGTTCGGTCTGGTTGCGCTGTCCAGCATCGGACCGATTTTGGCGGTTTTGATTCTGGGTGTCTTTTACCGTCCCACCGAGGCGGAATACGCCTTGGAGCGCATTCCCAGCATTGTGACCACGCAGGACGTGGCGAAAGAGTTTTGGCATGGATTGATGGTTTATGCCAAGGAAGTGGCAGCATCGCTGCTTCCCATCTTTGTCGTCTTCCTGTTATTCCAGTTGGTCACCCACCGTTTTCACAAGCGACAGATTGTAAGAGTTGTGATCGGCTTTTTGTTCACCTACGTCGGGCTGGTTCTCTTTTTGTGTGGAGTCAACGTCGGCTTTTCACCGCTCGGCGCGCACTTGGGAGAGGAAATTGCCCGCTTGCCTTACCGCTGGATCTTGGTTCCTTTGGGAATGCTGATCGGTTATTACATCGTCAAGGCAGAGCCCGCCATTCAGGTGCTCAATGCCCAGGTGGAAAGCGTGACGGACGGTGCGATCCCGGTCAAAATGATGAATCGTGCGATGTCCATCGGTGTTTCGGTCAGTGTGGGTCTTGCCATGCTGCGCATTTTGCTCGGCATTTCCATTCAGTGGATTATTTTGCCCGGCTATCTTTTGGCACTGGTGCTTTCCCGTATCGTTCCCAAGATTTTCGTCGGTATTGCCTTTGACTCGGGCGGTGTTGCCAGTGGTCCGATGACCAGTACCTTTTTGATTCCGCTTTCCATCGGTGCTTGTCAAGCAATGGGTGGAAATTTGATGACCGACGCATTTGGCGTGGTCGCGCTGGTTGCTCTGACTCCGCTGATTGCCATTCAATTGATGGGTCTGGTGTATCAGATCAAGAGCAAGAAGCACGAGCAAGAGGTATTGCCCACGGGCACCCTGCCCGAAAATTGCGATATGATTTTGGATTTTGAGGAGGCGTAAGATGGAGAATAAGAGAACAACTGCCTCGTTTCGCCTGCTTTTCCTCATTGTATCTCCCAAATTGGGACTTCTGGCAGAGCCGCTGTTCGCCCGAGAAAAAATCCCCGAGCAGGCACACGTGTTTGCCAAAGGAACGGCTTCCGGCGAATTGCAAGATCTTCTGGGCTTGGGTGAGATTGATAAAACGGTCATTTTAACGTATTTGCCCAAACAAAAAGCCGACCGTATGATGAGGGTGCTCAAAGAGGAACTGTATTTGGGAATGCCCGGCAGCGGGGTTGCTTTCACCGTGCCCTTGAACGCGGCTTCCCTCGGAATTACCCACTTGATGGAACGAATCAAACAAGACTCTGAAGAGAATGAGGAAGATACCATGAAAAGTGATTATTCGATGATCTTAGCTTTTGTCAATCAAGGATATAGTGAAGAAGTGATGGCAGCGGCAAGAGGTGCCGGTGCCGGCGGCGGCACGGTCTTTCACACCCGCAGAGTCGGCAGTGACGAAGCGCTTCAGTTCTGGGGCATCCACATTCAGGAAGAGCGCGAAATTGTTCTGATCCTGGCGCGCAAAGAGAAAAAGAGTGCCATTATGAACGCCATCAGCCAAAACTGCGGCGCGCGCAGCGAGGCGCACGGCATGGTCATTTCCATTCCAGTGGATGAAGTGGCAGGCCTGAGAAAAGAAATCGAAACAACATAAGCCAATCGAGACGAATCGTTATATCAATTGAGAAAAAAAGGAAAAATCTATGATACCTGCAATTATTATTTTTTCACTTACTTACGTATTGATGCTGACCTTTGCCAAATATCGCCACTATATCGCACTTGCCTCCGGCCTCATTTTCGTTGTGACCGGGCTCTTACCTCTTGATAAGATTTTCGGCAGCATCGACTTTAACGTGATCCTGATGATCGCGGGAACGATGGGCTTGGTCGGTCTTTTTATCGAGAGCAAAATGCCGGCGCTGCTTGCCGACATTATGATGGAAAAAGTCCCGACGGTGAAATGGGCGGCGGTTGCCCTTGCCCTGTTTGCGGGCGTGATCTCGGCATTTGTGGACAACGTTGCTACCGTTTTGATGGTGGCGCCGGTTGCATTGGCGATCTGCCAAAAGCTCGGCACCAACCCCGTTCCGTTTATCATCGCCATTGCGGTTTCTTCCAATTTGCAGGGAGCCGCAACTTTGGTAGGCGACACCACGGCGATCATGCTCGGTTCAGCGCTGGATATGAGCTTTGTTGAATTTTTCTGGTATCAGGGCAAACCCAGTATCTTTTTTGCCGTGGAGCTTGGTGCTGTGCTGGCTGCTTTGATTTTGCTTGTGATCTTCCGCAAGGACAACGGAAAGATCACAGGGCTGAATGACAGAACGAAGGTTACGGATTTTGTTCCCTCCTATCTTTTGATCGCAATGTTGGTTCTTTTGATCGGGGCTTCCTTTGTTCCCAACAAGCCCGCCATCACCAACGGCTTGATCTGCTGCGTTCTGTTTGTGATCGGACTGGTTTTCAAAGTGGTTCGCGAAAAAGAATTTGCTACGTCGCTGGAAACCTTGAAAGCCATCGACTTTGAAACCATCGGCATTTTGCTGGGTCTTTTCTTGATGATCGGCGGTATTTCGGCACAGGGCGTGATTGATGCCGTTGCCGGTCTTCTTGCCAAGGCAGGCGGCGGAAACGTCTTTATGCTTTACACCATCGTTGTTTGGGCATCGGTTGTGATCTCTGCCTTTATCGATAACATCCCGTACGTGGCAACGATGATCCCCGTGATCGGCGGCATTGCGGCAAAGCTTGGGATCGACCCGACGCCCCTGTATTTCGGTCTGCTTTCGGGTGCGACCCTCGGCGGAAACTGCACCCCGATCGGAGCGAGTGCCAACATCACCGGCATCGGCATTTTGAGAAGAAACGGCTACGAGGTCAAAAACAAAGACTTCTTCCAAATCGGAATTCCCTTTACCCTTGCCGCGATTATCCCTGCCTATATCTACATTTGGCTGGTATACGGCATCTGATCAACAAAAACAAAAAAGACACCGAACGGTGTCTTTTTTTCTTTGGGAGAAGAGCTTAATCAAGGGGATTTGTTATATCGTCTGCAAAAAAGCATCGGCATCCTCTCTTGACTTAAATAGGATTACCTGCTTGCTTTTTTCGTACTGTTTAAGCAGTTGATAGATTTTCGGCAGGATGTCAGTCGAAAACGCTTCGATGGATTTTTTAAAATCCGGGGATAGTTCTGTTTCCATCCACGGCAAATCGCGCCGATCTTTTCCAAGCCGCTCGATTGCGCCTTGTATGCAAACCTTAGTTGGTAAATCAAAAAGAAAAACGGTGTCGCTCGCTTGCAATCGCATTTCAAGGGTTCGTTGATAATTGCCGTCTATGATCCATTGTGGCGTATCCAATATACTTACCATTGTTTTGTCAAAATCTTCTCTTGTAAGATGCGTTTTGTCCGGCTTGTGCCATATCGCATCCAAATGGTACAAGGGAAGACCCGTTGCTTTATTTAATTTTTCTGCAAACGTTGTTTTGCCGCTACCGGGGCAACCGATTACGATCACTTTTTGCATCTTCTGTTTCCTTGTCTTCTGACTTGTTGTTCTGATAATACCATAGATTTTTACAAATTTCAACGGCACAAGGACTGCAGTTCGCGTTGACCTCGCTTCATCCGCTCCCGCGTGCCTGCGGGTTCGAGCACATATACAAATGCCAAAACAAAAAGACACCACTTTCGTGGTGTCTTTTGTTTTGGCAGGGGCACAAGGACTTGAACCCTGGGCACGCGGTTTTGGAGACCGCTGCTCTACCAACTGAGCTATACCCCTATATATGTGTGGTGGGCCTTCAGGGACTTGAACCCCGGACCGACCGGTTATGAGCCGGCTGCTCTGACCAACTGAGCTAAAGGCCCATATTCACAAAATTTGCAAGCCATAGTATAACAAAAAAAAGCCCTTTTGTCAAGGGCTTTTTTGCTTTTGTTTGGGAGTGTTGTTTTTCCGATCAATCCGGCCAACGACGCGTGTTGGCTTTCGGTGCGCTCTTGGGTTTCGGAGTGCTTGCGGGGCGAGCGCGGTAGGTCTGGCGAGGGGGAACGTTCGGATTGGCATGAGCGGGCGCTTTGTGCGAGGCGGGTCTGGGCTGCCCTGCATTTGCGGGGCGGGGAGCGACCCGATACCGTTCGGCACGCGGGGCGGCGGGCGCCCTTCTTTCTGCCACGGGAGGTCTTTGTGTGCTCCGGCGGGCAGGAGGTGAGTCGGCAGGGGAGTGGTAGGGAGCCCGATGCTCTTTGCGGTATTTTTCCGGCACTTTGGCAACGGCTTTGCGCGGCGGCGCGCTTCGGTAGTGGGCGGTTTCCTTGGTTTCTTCATCGCCGGAAAGCACGCGGTATCCTTCTCGGATGGCAATTTTTACGCGGTGAAGCCGCGCTTGGGAAGCTTTTTTCTCTTCCATGCGCACCTTTTTCATGCGCTGCTTTTCCTGCTCGTTGATTTCTTTGATGGCAAGATTTTTGGCTTGGTTTTTACGGGCATACTGAACCCAAACCGTTCCGATGAGAATGAGAACGTACAAAACGGCGGCACAGATCACCAGAATCAGAACGACTTTTGCCGGTCCTTGAGAAAAGAACCCGAGAACGGCATCCCACATCACGAGCCATCGGGAAAGACCGATGTTGGTTTGTGCCACCAAGGGAACGCTGGCAAGGATCTGACCGCGATACAGGACGTCGAGCGTTCCGTATTCTTTCCCCTCAATGATGGGGGCACTGAAGGTTTGTTTTTCGGTTTTGATTTCGTACGTGATTTCGGATTCCAAATCTTCCGCGATCGGGAGCAGTTCGAAAAGCTCTCGTCCGGTGACCAGAATCACGTGGTCAACGCCTGCGCCCAAGCGCACGTTCTTTTCGCAAATGACCTTGCCTTTCGGTAGAATCTGACGGATTGAGAACGTGCTCTCCGCCCATTCCAAAAGGGCTTTGGCATCCCGATAGGAGGAAATATCTCTTTGATTTTTCGCTTCACTTCGGTCTTCCCCTCCCGAAACGAGGGCAAAATAGGTGGCATCTGCTTTTTGATGCACTGTTGCCACGCAGTAGCCGGCACCCGAAGTGTAGCCGGCGGCCATGCCGCGCGCACCCTTCATATAATAATCGGTCACGTAAGAGTAGGGAATGAGGGCGTTTTTGTTGGTGTAGGTGCGTTCTTTGCTGAGGTTGGTGGCGGGAATGGTGATTTTCGGTGTTTCCGAAAGAATCATAAAATCGTTGACTCGATACAGAGCGGTGCAAAGAGTCAGGGTGTCGCGCAGAGTGGAATACATCACGGCGGAATCGACGCCGGTGGGGTTGGCGTAATAGGTGTGCTCCATTCCGAGCGCTTTGGCGCGTTCGTTCATTTTTTCCACGAAAGCGGAGATGTTTCCGCCCACCACGGATGCCAACACCAGGGCGGCATCGTTGGCGTTTTGCACCACAAGCCCTGCCAAAAGATCGTCGAAGGTCAAAGTCTCGCCCTCTTGCAGCTTCATGGAAGTTCCGCCGGCAGAAGAGAGCATTTCCGCGGTGACGGTGACGTTGACGTTACCTGCTGTGGCGCGATATTCATAGCACAAAAGCGCCGTCATCAGTTTGGTAAAAGCAGCGGGGTAGATGCGGGCATCGGCGTTCTTTTCGTAAAGCAACTGCTCCGACTGAGGATTGAACAAAATAGCGGCGTTACTGGCAACTTCCGGCACGGTGACGGGTTCGGGTGTCTGCGGCACCTCTGCGGGCTGGGCAAACACGAGGAAAGGCGGCAGCAACAAAACTGCCGCAAAAAGGCCACACAAAACGGATAAAAGCCCTTTTTTCATATCTGTTCCTTCCACCACGTTAAAACTTGTTCCCGATCCTTGCGGATCTGTTCGGTCAATTCCTCCAAGGAGGAAAATTGAATTTCGGGACGGATAAATCGGTAAAATGCGACTTGGACGGTCTTGCCGTAAAGATCGCCCGAGAAGTCGAATAGATGCGTTTCTGCTAAAATTCGGTTATCCTGATCGACCGTGGGACGGCTTCCCACGTTGCAAATGCCGTTATATTCGGCACCGTCCCAATTCATACGGACGGCATAAACGCCCCTCTTCGGGACAACGTATTCTTCGGGGAACGCTTGGTTGAGGGTGGGAAATCCGATTTTCGTTCCCAAATGCTTTCCGTGCAAAACCGGAAAACGGATCGAATAGGGTCTTCCCAGCAAAGCGTTGGCTTCCTCTAAGCGTCCTTCGGAAAGCAGGGTGCGGATTCGGGTGGAGGAAACGGGTTCCTGCCCGATGCAGACCGGATTTTCCACGATCACTTCCACGCCGAAGGCGCTTAAATATTGTTTTAAAAAGTCAGCGGTTCCGGCACCGTTTTTGCCGAAGCGGAAGTTGTAGCCGCAAAAGATTTTCTTGGCATACAACTGCCCGATCAAAATCTTCCGGCAAAATTCTTCGGGAGAAAGACCCCGCACGCGCTCAAAATCTTCCAGAATCAAGTGCCCGATCCCGATGTCCGAGATCAGTCGTTCCTTGTCAAACAGGGAAATGATGTTGCCGGAGGCAAACGAGCCCTTTAAAATGTGTTCCGGATGGGTACGGAAGCTCCACACCAAAGAAACAAGTCCGTCTTCTTTTGCTTGACGAACGCAGTTTTCGAGAATTTTGCGGTGTCCTAAATGGATTCCGTCAAAATTTCCCAGAGCTACGCAAGTGCCGCGAGCTGATTTGAAATGTTGCATAAGCAGTCCTTAATTTCCAGCAGTCCTTGATTTACGCCTCGGTTACAAAATAAACTTCTTTCATCACCTGGTCCAGAACGGGACGGTCGGAAAAGTCGGTCTGAACGTCGGCAATGGCGTCCACGGTTTCGATGCCCTCGACAAGCTCGCCGAACGCGGCGTAGCTACCGTCCAAGTGGGGGGCGTCTTCGTGCATAATGAAAAACTGGCTTCCCGCAGAGTCGGGTGCCATCGAACGCGCCATGGAAAGGACGCCTCTTTTGTGTTTCAAGTCGTTTTTGACACCGTTGGCGGCAAACTCGCCCTTGATGGTCCAACCGGGACCGCCGGTTCCGATGCCCTTGGGGTCACCGCCCTGAATCATAAAGCCGGGGATGACGCGGTGGAAAATCAGTCCGTTATAAAAGCCGCCGTCGACCAGCTTCTGGAAATTTGCGACGGTGATCGGTGCGATTTCGGGATAGAGCTTGGCAACCATTTCATCGCCGCTTTCCATTACGAACTTTACGAAATTGGTTTTTTCTTCACTTTTTACGAATGCCATGGGAGTTCTCCTTTTTTGTTTCTCTTTTCTTATTCTGCGCTCGTCTGCTCGGCAGGGCTTTCTTCTACGAAAAAGACCGCTTGCATCACTTGCTTTTCTACAGGGGTTTCGCCTGCAACCAGACAGGTGGCGATTTCATCCACTACGTCCATGCCCTTGACCACTTTTCCGAAGGCAGCGTAACTGCCGTCCAAGTGCGGTGCGGCTTTGTGCATGATGAAAAATTGGCTACCTGCGGAGTTGGGGTCGTTGGCTCTTGCCATAGAAATAACACCGCGCGCATGTTTTAAATTGTTTTCAAATCCGTTGGAGGCAAATTCTCCATCAATGCTCCAACCGGGGTCACCGAAGCCCGTTCCGTCCGGGCAGCCGCCTTGGATCATAAAGCCCTTGATGACACGGTGGAAAATGAGTCCGTCATAAAATTTTTGCCCGACCAGCTTCTGAAAGTTTGCGACGGTTTTGGGTGCGGTTTCGGGGTCAAGCTCTACTATGATGCACTTGCCCGTATCCATTTGCATGCAAACCAGATTCGTGACCTCATCTGTGGCGGCAAAGCCATCGGGAAGTCCTGCGTTTTCCGTTTCTTCCTTTGCACTGCAAGCGGCAAAGGAGAAGAGAAAGAGTGCCGTGAGCAAAAGGCAGAGGATAGATTTTGTGGATTTCATCGATAATATTTGAAGTAACAAACGATACTTCTCTCCTTTTTCTGAATTTCGTCGTATCCGGTGAAAATGACGCCGTCGTGGCTCATCAATTCCCCCGATTGCACGTCTTCGTCGCGGGATTTGAAAATGGATGCGGTTTCGCTGTTCACGAACACCCAGCCCGCCTTGACACAGATATAAGCGTCTTTACAAAGCACGATATCCCCGGTTTCGAGCCGTTCGGTGACGTATTTTAGGATTTTACTGTCATACTTTGCCGCGGCTTCCCGACGGTAGGCGGGGGAAGCATAATAGCGGTCGGGGAACAGTTTTTGGTATATTTTTTTAAACATAATATTATTATAAATTCTTTCCCGAAACGTGTCAAGGCAAGGATGGAAAAAAGAAAGAAAACGCACAGGAAAAGAAAGGGGAAGAAAATGGGGATTTTTCGGGCTCTTTTCTTGACAATTTGCGGGAAAATGTGTATTATTATCTTGCTATTTTATGCGGTGCATTCTTTTTTTTGAAAAAAGAGCACAAAAGTCAGGAGGTAGATAAATGGAAAACCGCGTCTCCGGAACAGATGTACTCATTCGTCTGGAGGACCTTTGTAAATCGTTTGATAATGAGCAGATTCTGAAAAGTGTGAATCTCTATATTCGCGATAAAGAATTCGTGACCTTGCTCGGCCCCTCCGGCTGTGGCAAAACCACGATTCTTCGGTGTATCGCGGGCTTTGAAACGCCCGATTCCGGAAATATTTTATTTGACGGAAATAGTCTCCTGGATACGCCTGCGCACGAAAGACCGATCAACACCGTGTTTCAGAAATACGCTCTGTTTCCGCATCTGAACGTGTTTGACAACGTTGCGTTCGGATTGCGCATAAAAAAGACGCCGGAAAAGCAGATTCGCCAAAAAGTGAGAAAAATGCTCGCGATGGTGGATTTGAAGGGCTATGAAAAAAGACCGATTTCCAAGCTTTCCGGCGGTCAGCAGCAACGCGTTGCCATCGCCCGTGCGCTGGTGAATATGCCCCGTCTGCTTCTTTTGGATGAACCGCTGGGCGCGCTGGATTTGAAACTGCGAAAAGATATGCAGCTGGAATTGAAAAATTTGCACCGTCAGTCGGGTATCACCTTCCTTTACGTCACGCACGATCAGGAAGAGGCACTGACGATGAGCGATACCATCGTCGTGATGAAATCCGGTACCATTCAACAGATCGGTACCCCTCAGGATATCTACAATGAACCCGCCAATGCTTTCGTTGCCGACTTTATCGGAGAAAGCAATATTTTCGACGCCCGTATGGAACAGGACAACAAGGTTACGCTTTGCGGTGCTCAGTTTGATTGTGTCGACCCCAAGCCCGCAGATCTGGTGGACGTGGTAATCCGTCCGGAAGACGTCGAAATCGTGTCTGCAGGTCAAGGCGCCGTGACCGGCTTTGTGGAAGCCAGTCTCTTTAAGGGCGTTCACTATGAAATGACCGTCTCCTGCGGCGGGGAACAGTGGATCATTCATTCCACCCGCTGCGTGGAAGCGGGAGAGACCATCGGCATGAACGTTTCTCCCGAAAACATTCACGTTATGAAGCGTATGTTCCCTTCGGCCGTGAACGCGGTGGAAGCCGTGGTCGAAAGCGACACGACGCAGGAAGGCGAGACGCAGCTTTCCTTTGACGAGCAAACCATCGCGCTTTCTTCCGACGCGACCTACACCAAGGGACAGACCCTGACCTTGTCCATTTCTCCCGAAAAGCTGGAGCTTTGCGATCCGGAGGACGCACAGTTTTCCGGCATTCTTGACAGCGTGGTTTGGAAGGGCAGTTATTACGAAATGATTGTCATCTCCGAATTTCGCCGCTGGCTGATCAAAAGTCAGATGGACGAGCAGGTCGGCTCTGAAGTTTCCTTCCGCATCAACCCAGGCTCTGTCACCCTGTGAAAGGAGCGGGAATATGAAGTCGAAAAAACCTTTGGTTCCGTATCTTTTCTGGATGGTGGCGTTTGTGGTCATTCCCCTCGGAATGGTGCTTTACTACGCGTTCACCGGAAAAGACGGAAGCTTTTCTCTGTCTAATTTTAAATACATTGCGATCAACAAAGAGGTGTATTTGGATTCGTTTTGGATCGCCTTGGTTTCCACGTTGATCTGCCTTGTCATTGCGTATCCGCTTGCTTTGGTCATGACGAGAATGAGCCCCCGCGGTCAGAGAATGGTCAACATTCTCATCATGCTTCCGATGTGGATGAACTTTATTTTGAGAATTTGTTCTCTTGAGGTGATTTTCAAATCCGGCGGGGTGCTGGATCAGATTCTCGGTTTTTCCAATTCGATTTATCACACCTCCACGGCGGTGGTGATCGGAATCGTATACAACTATTTGCCCTTTATGGTGTTGCCCCTTTATACGGTGCTGGGCAAAATTTCGAAATCGGTGCTGGAAGCAGGACGCGATTTGGGTTGCAACGGATGGCAGCTTCTTTGGAAGGTGATTTTCCCGCTTTCCATTCCCGGCGTGATCTCCGGCGTGACGATGGTGTTCGTCCCCGCCGCCTCCGCCTTTGTTATCAGCAACCGCCTCGGCAATTTCTGGCTGATCGGCGATACCATCGATTCCTATTACACCAAAAACTTTGATTTGAACGCCGCCAGCGTCCTTTCCTTCGTTTTGATGGTGGTCATCGTGATTTCCATTTTGGTGATGAATCACTTTGACAAAGACGACGAGATCGTTCTGGTATAGGAGGAAATGTGATGAAAAAAACCGTTTCTTCCCTTTATTTGATTTTGATCTTCCTGTTTTTGTATGCTCCGATCGCTTTGATGATCGTGCTTTCGTTCAACGATGCGACTTGGGGAATTTCCAACTGGAAGGGGTTTACCTTCGATAATTACCTTTCCCTGTTCCAAAACGAGGAATTGGTGGATGCACTGATCAATTCTTTGGTCATTGCTCTGCTTTCGGCGGTGGGCGCGTCTTTGCTCGGAACGCTCGGCGCTCTGGGTCTGAACAACGTGAAAAAGTCAAGAGGGGTTCTGATGAACCTTTCGAATCTTCCCATCATCAATCCGGAAATCGTAACGGGTGTGTCCCTGATGCTCGTGTTCATCGGCATCTTTTCGATGCGGCTCGGCTTTTTGACGGTGCTTTTGTCCCACATCGTGTTCAACACACCCTACGTCATTCTCAACGTGATGCCGCGTCTTCGCAGAATGGATAAAAACCTTTACGAGGCCGCGCTGGATTTGGGATGTCCGCCTGCAAAAGCGTTTTACCAAGTGGTGCTTCCCGAAATTTTCCCCGGTGTGTTTGCGGGTTTTCTCATTTCGTTGACCTATTCGTTTGACGACTTTATCATCAGTTATTTTACCGGCGGCAATTTTCAGACGCTTTCCGTTTTCATCAACAACAGTATGAAAAAGGGAATTCAGCCCTGGATGGCGTCTATGACCGGCGTGATCTTCGTGGCGGTGCTTTTGATTCTGGTCGTGATGAACATTCACGATGCCAGAGCCGAAGCGAACGAGAAAAAAACGGTTTCGACCACTGGTTCCGGCAAAGGAAAGATGATTTTCAAGCTTTCCGCCGGCTCCCTTGCCGTGGTTTTGATTTTGGGCTTTTGTTTGCCCCGTGTGTTCCGCTCCGACGATAATACCATTGTGGTCTGCAACTGGGGCGAATATATGTCCACGGGTGATCCGGAATGCTTTGACGTAATTCGGGAATTCGAAAAGGCAACGGGCATTCGCGTCGAATACGTGACTGCCGAATCCAACGAAGCGCTGTACGCCAAAATGAAATCCGGCGCGGGAAAATACGACGTGATTTTCCCCTCCGACTATATGGCGGAACGTATGATCGGGGAGGGAATGCTTGCCAAACTCGATTACAGCAACATCCCCAATTACGCTTCGATTATGGAGGACTTCAAAGGTCAGGCGTACGACCCGAACGAGGAGTACACGGTGCCCTATTTCTGGGGAACGGTGGGTTTGATCTACAATGAATCCATGCTCTCCGAGGAAGACCTGAAATTGGTGGAAAACGCCAAGGATTGGAGCATTCTTTGGAGCGATCATTATCCCAGTCAGATTATGATGTTTGACAACCCCCGTGACGCTTTCGGCATCGCGCTCAAGCAGCTGGGGTATTCGCAGAATACCACGGACGAATCGCAAATCCGCGAAGCAGCAGGGCTGTTGCAGAAGCAAAAGTTCTACTACGCAATGGATCAGTTCTTTGAAATGATGCCGTCGGGTTCTCTTGCCGTCGGTGTTTACTATGCAGGGGACTGTATGGCGGTGATGGAGGAAAACGAAGACCTGCGCTTTGTGATCCCCGAATGCGGCACGAATCTCTTCAACGACGCGATGTGCGTGCCCGCCACCAGCGAAAAGAAAGAGTTGGCGGAAAAATTCATTAATTTTATGCTCACCGTAGAGGCGGGCAAAGCCAACACGGAATACGTTTATTATTCCACCCCCAATCAGGCGGTGTATGACGCTTTGGATGAGGAGCTTCGGGAAAACCCCGTGGCTTATCCGGAGAAAAAAGAGAATTGGGAGGCGTTCCGACATCTTCCGTCTCAAACCAACGACCTGATGACCGATCTTTGGAATACGATAAAAACAAGTAATAAGTAAGAGGAACATTATGAAATACACCGGATTGAACGAACTGAGAGAAAAATACCTGTCGTTTTTTGAATCCAAGGGACATCTGCGTCTGCCCTCTTTCCCCTTGGTTCCGCAAGGAGATAAGTCCCTGCTTTTGATCAACAGCGGCATGGCTCCGATGAAAAAATATTTTACGGGCGAAGAAAAGCCCCCCAGAAACCGCGTTTGCACCTGCCAGAAGTGCATTCGTACGCCCGACTTGGAGCGCGTGGGAAAGACCGCGCGTCACGGCACGTACTTTGAAATGCTGGGCAACTTTTCTTTCGGCGATTACTTCAAGGATGAGGCCATTCCTTTTGCTTGGGAATTTTTGACCCAGACCTTGGAAATTCCCGAAGAGCTTCTCTGGCCGTCCATTTACGAGGAAGACGAAGAAGCGTTCCACATTTGGAAAGACAAGATCGGCGTTCCCGAAGAGAGAATCGTTCGTATGGGCAAAGCCGACAACTTCTGGGAGCACGGTTCCGGTCCTTGCGGTCCTTGCTCCGAGATCTATTTCGACCGCGGAGAAAAATACGGCTGCAAAGATCCGAACTGTAAGCCCGGTTGCGAATGCGATCGTTATATGGAAATTTGGAACAACGTGTTCAGCCAGTTCAACAACGACGGAAACGGCAACTATACCGAGCTTGCCCAAAAGAATATTGACACCGGTATGGGTCTGGAACGCCTTGCCTGCGTGATGCAGGGCGTGGACAATATGTTCGAGGTGGATACCGTTCGCAAAATTTTGGATACGGTTTGCACCATTTCCGGCAAAACTTATGGTAACGGCGGGGATACGGACGTTTCCATTCGTATCATCACCGACCACATCCGTTCTTCGTCCTTTATGATCTGCGACGGGGTCATTCCCTCCAACGAGGGCAGAGGATACGTGCTTCGCCGAATTCTTCGCCGCGCTGCCCGTCACGGAAAGCTTCTGGGAATTTCCGGAACCTTCCTTGCCGGCCTTTGTGACGTGGTCATTCAGGAAAACGAACAGGGCTATCCCGAATTGAGAGAAAAAGAAGCGTACATTAAAAAGGTCATCGTACTGGAAGAGGATAAGTTCAACGCAACCATCGATTCCGGTCTTGCGATTTTGTCCGACCTTGTCAACAAGGCAAAAGAAGAAAAGAAAAACGCCCTTTCCGGCGAAGACGTATTTAAACTTTACGACACCTTTGGATTCCCCATCGATCTGACGCGCGAAATCGCGGAAGAGGCAGGACTGGAACTGGAGGAAGAAAAGTTCCAAGCACTGATGCAGGAGCAAAAAGAGAGAGCCAGAAACGCCCGCGCCAACATTTCCGGTTGGTCCGACGCGGCAAAGAACGTGATTTCCTCTTTGGAGAAAACCGTGTTCTGCGGCTATGAAAAAGACAGCGTGAAGGCAAACGTTCTCGCCATCTTTGCCGAAGAGGAAGAAGTGCAGACCTTGTCCGAGGGCGAAGCCACCGTGATCCTTTCGCAGACTCCCTTCTACGGCGAAAGCGGCGGTCAGGTAGGTGACACCGGTATCATCACCGGCGAAAACGGCGGTCTTGCCGTGCTGGACACCAAAAAGTCCGAAGGCGTCTTTATGCATATGGTTCGCGTGGAAAACGGCAGTATCAGCGTCGGTGAAGAAGTTCTTTGTGTGGTCGATGCCGAAAGAAGAAAAGCCATCAGCCGCAACCACTCCTCGGTGCACCTTTTGCAGGCGGCTTTGCGAGAAGTTTTGGGCAACCACGTCGAGCAGGCGGGAAGCTACGTTGATGCCGATCGCGCTCGTTTTGACTTCAAGCATTTCGAAGCGATGACCAAAGAAGAAATCGCACGCGTGGAAGCGCTCGTCAACGAAAAAATTCTGCAGGCAATCGACGTGGAAACGATTGAAACCGATGCCGAAAAAGCCAAACAAATGGGTGCGATGGCACTGTTCGGAGAAAAATACGGCAGCAAAGTCCGTATGGTCACCATGGGTGATTTCTCTCGCGAGCTTTGCGGCGGTATCCATCTGAAAAACACCGCGCAAGCAGGACTCTTCCGCATCGTATCCGAACAGGGTGTTGCGGCAGGGGTCAGAAGAATCGAAGCCCTGACCGGTAAGAACGTATTAAAGCTCTTCTACGAAAAAGAAGCGCTGTTGCAGGAGGCGGCAGACGTTTTGAAAACCAAAGCGGATCAGCTTCCCGAAAAGACCCGCGCGATGAAAGATCAACTGCGCGAAGCAAAAGAGAAGATCGATGCGCTTTCCTCGAAGCTTTCGGCTTCGGGACTGGATTCCATTTTGTCCTCCGCTGTGGAGAAAGACGGAATGAAATTGGTCTTTGCTACCGTCGAAGAAGATACCGACGGCAGAAAACTGGGCGATATGCTCCGCGATAAGGACAGTGCCATCGTGGCAGTGCTCTGTCAGGTACGCGGCGGCAAGGTTCTCTTCAACGCCGTTTGCGGCAAGGACGCCAACGCCAAGGGCGCTCACGCCGGCAACGTTTTGAAAGCCATTTCTCCCATCGTGGGCGGTGGCGGCGGCGGAAGACCCGATTCTGCTCAGTCCGGCGGTAAGGACCCCGAAAAGATTGAAGAAGCCAAAAAAGCATTTTTTGAACTCTTTTAAAGGAGAATGAATATGGATTGTTTGTTTTGTTCCATTCTGGAAGGCGCGATTCCTTCCTCCAAAGT
Source organism: Eubacteriales bacterium (assembly GCA_045580105.1). GTDB lineage: Bacteria > Bacillota > Clostridia > Oscillospirales > SIG627 > RGIG5579. The sequence goes on from JAZNNH010000036.1 coordinate 42,906, forward strand.
TTATGAGAACGAATCGGTCTATGCATTCCGTGATATCAACCCCCAAGCGCCGGTGCACGTTCTGGTCATTCCCAAAGAGCACATCGGCTCTTGCGATGCGGTAACGGCGGAAAACAGCGGCTTGGTGGCAAAGATTTTTGAAGTCATTCCCGAAATCGCAAAGAGTTGCGGCCTGGAACAAGGATATCGAGTCATCACCAACGTCGGAGAGCACGGCTGTCAGTCGGTGAAGCATTTGCATTTTCACCTGATCGGCGGAACACAACTCTCCGAAACAATGGCATAATGGCGCTAAGAGACGCATTTGGCATCTCGGTGTCGGCATTAAAGGCGCGTCTGCGGGACCATCCCTGCGGCGCCTTTGCCTTTTACGGGCCGGAAGAGATGCTCAAACAGTTTTATTTGCAGAAATTCGTTTCGCTGATTGAAAAAGAGGGCGCGGCGGATTTCAATCTCGCAAAGCTCGATTTTAACCGTGATCATACCTTGTCGGATCTGATGGATGAAAGTCAGATCGTGCCGTTTGCCGGCACGATGCGCTTGGTGATTTGTCGCGGATTCAATCCTGCCAAGCTCAGTGCCGCCGAGGGGAAAAAGCTTCACGAGCTTTTGCAGCAAATCCCGCCTTACCTGATCCTTATTTTGTATTTGGAAGGGGAGGCGTTTGCCGCGGACAAGGCGACGCTTCAAAAAGCGGCCGTCAAGCTTCTTTCCGAGGTCATCGATTTCGTTGCCTTTCCCTTGCAGGGCGAAAAGGTGCTTTTGCCGTGGAGTCGGAAGATTTTAGCCATGGACGGGCTCTTTTCTTCGGACGGGGCACTGCGCACCCTCTTTCAGCTTTCGGGCAATCAAATGAGTATCATTCGCGCCGAATTGGAAAAAGCCGCGTCCTACGTGCTTTCTCAAAAACGAACGGAAGTTACGCAGGAAGATTTTCTCCTTTTTGCGCAGGATACCACGGAATTTGCCGTGTTCAATCTTTGCGATGCGGTGCTGGCGGGAGATGTGCGCGCGGTTGAGCGAATTTTCTTTCAACTCAAACAGCAGGGCGTTGAGCCGGTCTTTATTGCCGCCTCGCTCTCGCGGATGCTGACCAATGCGCTTTTGATTTTGCAGGGTGCGGATGCCGCCGCTTGCTTCAAAGCCACAAAGCTTGCCTCTTGGCAGTTTGACCGCTATCGAAGAGCCCTCTTCGGAAAGAAAAAAGAAGAGATGGAACAGGCACTCTTTTCCTGTTTGGAACTGGACGGAAAATTAAAAGGCGGCGCATCCGATGCGCTGCTCGTTACGGAAATGGCGGTTTTAAATATGACCCGCATGATCGGAGGGGCAAAATGAAGCCGCGCTGTCACCGCGTGATCGTGGTGGAGGGAAAATACGATCAGATCCGTTTGGAATCCTTTTTGGATGCGACGATTTTGACCACGCAGGGGTTTGGCATTTTCAAAGACAAAGAAAAACGAGCACTCCTGCGCCGTCTTGCACAAACAAGAGGCATTGTAGTGCTGGCGGATTCGGACGGAGCAGGGGGCGTCATTCGCTCTCACATCCGTACCGTTTGCGGCAAAGAGGGCGTAACCGACCTTTATATTCCCCCTGTCCTCGGAAAAGAGCGCAGAAAAGCCGCTCCCTCGAAAGAAGGACTTTTGGGCGTGGAGGGAACGGACAACGAAACGCTTCTGGCGCTCTTTGAAGCGAGCGGACTGCTGGAAGAAGGAAACGAAAAGCTGCCGCGTTACACCAAAACAGACCTCTATCGCTTGGGCTATTCGGGAAAAGAAGATTCCAAGGCAAAAAGAGAAGCGGTTTTGGAAGCAAATGCCCTTCCCAAAACCCTGTCTGCCAACGCCTTTTTGGACGTGATCAATTTGCTGGAGATCGAACTATGAAACAAAACTACGTACTTAAGCCGCAGCGAAAAGCAAAACAAGCCATTCTGCTTTGCTTTTGTCTTCTCGTACTTTCGGTCACGTCGTTTTATTTGGCGGAACTGTTTTTGCCGGCGCGTGCGTTCGGGCAGCTGATTGCCGCTATCTTTCTTCTCCTGTTTATTCAGATCACCAACAAGTATCTTTTGACCGAATACGAATACGCGCTGGAGGATCAGCTGTTGCATCTTTCCCTGCGTCAGGGAAAAAAGATCAAACATCTCGGCTCGATCCCGCTTTCCGATCGCTGTGTTTTGATGACAAAACAAGAGTTTGCCGCCCAAAAGAAGAAAGGGACGGTAACCGGCCGCCTTTCCTACTGCCAAAATCTTTTTGCCGAGTATCACGTTCTTCTCTGTCCGCAGGAAAAAGGCGCCGCCTGCGTCTGTTTGGAACTCGACGAAACCTTTGTGCGTCTGTTAAAACAGCGGATTGAAACCAAATGAAACAAGACGGAAAAAGAGAATGGTTTTTTCTTCTCTTTTTCCGCTCTTTGACTTGACAAAGAACAAAAAAATGGTATAATGTATTAGATTTATTTCGAGGCGTGGCTCAGTTTGGTAGAGCGCTGCGTTCGGGACGCAGAGGCCGCAAGTTCAAGTCTTGTCGCCTCGACCAGAAAAAAGCACTTGCGAAAGCAAGTGCTTTTTTCAACGATGCGTTCCCTACGGAACATGATTCGCACTTCGTGCGTGATGTTTGCCTTCGGCAAGTGATGCACGCCTTCGGCACATGTTGGAACGCATTGCATCACTGCGAGCAGGGCGAGCAACATCACGTTTGCGTGAGCAAATGCATCACGCAAGGCGTAGCCTTGCGCTTCACTAAAAAGTACGAGAGTTCAAATTCATACGCAAAAACGCCCATAATATCTTTTTGTAGCCCATTGACAGAAAAAAGCACCTTGCTATGCAAGGTGCTTTTTCAATGATATAAATTTCTAACAGAATTTTGATATGTCCTTTGTAACACAATATATCTTCGGTTTGATACGTCGCCTCGCAACAAGAAAAAGGAATTTGTATCATATCGTACCGAACGACGAGTATATCGCCAAATTCCAAAAACGACAGTTTCTGTCAAGTTACTAATTCCAATTATCTTCCATATATTTTCGAGGAGCTATTTTCATTATATGCTTAAATCTTCTTGAAAAATATACGTAATCTGTATATCCGCATTTTTCTGCAATATCAGTCAAAGACAACGTTTTTTTATATGTTTCTATCAAGTAACATGCATGGTTTATTCTTACCTGGGTTAAAAATTCTATTGGCGTTTTTCCTGTTATTTTTTTAAACTGAGTCCTGATGTAATCAACAGCATAACCGCTTTTTTTAAGTAACTTATGGAGATTAATATTGCAGTCGCAAAAATCGTCGCTTATATTTTCTATAATCCTTTTTGTTGCCGAAAAAACCTCATCTTCCATTTTAATATTTTGAACCAGAAAATGAGCGAAAGCATTGATTAACGAGGATACGTATTTGTTGTCGGAATGTCTGTTAGCATAAATCATTTTCGCTAATAGCATGCCCTCATTTATCGGATTATCGAAAACTACAGTCAATGTATTTAGAAAAAAGAGATGATTAAACTCACCATTTATGTAGATTCGTTCAATAACATTACTCGACTTCGTACTATAATGTGACGTTCCCGGCGGAACAATAACGATTATTCCGGGATATACTTTAATTTCTTTTTCTGCAGTGTGCAAAATACCTTCACCTTTAGTATAAACAATAATTTCATAATTTTTATGTTTATGAGAAGGGGTTTCTTCGTTTATAAGGTCAATTAGAAAACTCATAAAATCACCAACGTTATTATATTAAAAATCTATGTTTTGTGCAAGTACTTTCATGAAAAAACATAGTAATTTTTAATATGGTGTGGTATATTTTGTTTGAAAAATTTATGTTATAGGGGCTCATGATGAACATAAGAAACATTGATATGCTATCGGGGTCAATAGTCAAAGGATTAATTTTGCTAGCAGTACCAATTATGATAATGAATGTTTCACAATCTTTGTTTGGTATTATTGATATGATGGTGCTACAATATTTTTCCGATGACAGAGCCGTGGGCGCCGTGGGTGCGTGTGGAACGTTAATGACGTTATGCACCAGTTTGCTCATAGGAATATCTACAGGGGCGAATGTTGTTATAGCAAAAAGAATAGGCTCTAAAAACAGCGAAAGTGCTAATAACGCAGGTATGACTGCAATTTTATTCTCAATCATTAGTGGAATAGTGCTAATGATTATCGGTATAACATTTGCCAAAACTTTTTTAGAAATGACAAATTGTCCGAAAAGCTTGCTCGCTTATGCTACAAAGTATTTTAAACTTTACTTTTACGGCATCCCCATATTAATGTTCTACAAATTTGGTGCCGCGATACTTCGAGCAATAGGAGACACAAAAACCCCGATGTATGCACTGATATTGGGAGGAATAATCAAAGTTTTTTTCACGCTTTTATTTGTTGCCGTATTTGATATATATGTTGAAGGGGTTGCCATTGCAACTATTATTTCAAACGCTGTTGCGAGTGGCTGGATTCTTCTTACTATATTAAAGGGTCAGAACGTTATTAATATAAATCTTAAACAAATTAAATTAGATACCGGCGAATTAAAAGAGATGCTGTTTATAGGTGTTCCGGCCGGAATACAAAATGCATTATATTCGTTAGCAAATGTAGTAATCACCACGGCTGTGAACGGTTTCGGTGCCGATGCTACTACAGGAATATCTATCGCAAATCAGTTTGATGGAATACTGTATCAAATTTCATATGCTCCGTCACTTGCCGTTACTCCTTATATTGCACAGAATATTGGAGCAAGAAATATAAAAAGAGTTAAGCAAACAGTAATGCGAGCCATATTAATTACAATAGCATTTGGAGCAACGTTTGGTTCGCTTTTTGCAATTTTTTCAAAAGAATTGTCTATGCTTATGTCTTCAACTCCTGCAGTCATTGCATTTTCGCAACAAAAAATGATTATTATATCGAGTACATATTTTATTTGCGGCATAAACGAAGTGTTATGCGGCGCTTTAAGAGGATTAGATAAACCAATTATTCCAACCATTTCAACATTTATATGTATGTGCGTTTTAAGATTTGCATGGGTTTATTTAATTTTCCCGCTTTATCCAAATCTTACTTTCTTATATGCGATTTGGCCTATTGGGTGGATATTGTCAATTATAACATTACTCACCGTTTATGCTTTTACAATATCAAATCTGCAAAAGAAAGATTTTGAACCTGCGATTTAATAACACCTGCGGGCGTGAGTGTATTTATTTCATTTCACTTTGTTCGTAGCACAAAATTTCACTATGGCGAAGATAATTATTTCACATTCGTCGCAAGACGAATATTTCACTAAAAATACGACAGTTCAAATTCATACGCAAAAATATCTTTTACGTAGCCCATAGCCAAAAAAGAATGGGTAACTTTTGTTACCCATTCTTTTTTGTTTTGGCTATAAAATTTGAATTTTCAGTTTCTGTCCCGAACGCAGCGCGAAAGAGCGTCTGCGTTTGGGATGGGAATGGCAAGAAAAAGCCACGGGTGGCTTTTTCGCAGTCGGTCTACCGCCGACACCCGATTGTGCCAAGCCGAACGGCGAAGGCGCAAACCCGGTGTCAAGGTGAAGGAGGCCGCTTTTTTGTGATTGATCGAGAATTGGTTTTCGATAAAAAAAGGACACCGTTTGGTGTCCTTGTTCTTTTAAGTGAAGAGAATGCGGACTTCTTCTCCGTGGTAAAATTCAGAGGAGATGTAGTAAAGGAAGAAGGTGTGCGAGGGCTGGGGTTCCGGCTCTTCGATTTCCGAAATCTGCAGTTCGATGATACCTCCGTCTTGGAAGACGGAAACGGGATTGGGATAAGTATATTCCCCTTTGGAAGTGATCTCCAAAAGAACGCAATAGCCCTTGGTATCGGCAAGGATTTCTTTTTCGAGCTCGGCGGTCAAATCGGGCAGAAATTTACGGTAGGGATCCAAATCGGCTTTGGATTTGATGACGGTGGCTTTGCAGGAATCCGCCGCGGTAATCACACCGGTGTCGGAATAGGAGACCAGAAGACGGATATCGTCCAAAAGCTCATGTTCTTCGTACGGATCTTCCGGCTCGTCGGACACCGAATCAAGGGTCTTTGTTTCTTCCATTGTTTCGCTTGTGACGGTCAAATCCTGTGTTTCGGTGTTGGGCTGCGCAGCGGAACAAGCGGTGCACACCAAACAACTGGTTGCAAGAACAAGGATGAAAAAGGATTTTAAGAAAGTCGGCTTCATCTTGTTACCTCCATAAAGGACATTTGGTTTTTTCTTTATTTTAGCACAAAAGCTTCTTTCTTACAATATAAAATGAGGAAAAATTGAAAAACCCTTGATTTTTACCAAAAACTGTGATAGAATGCGTTTATAGTAATAAGATTGTATGGGAGTAGAGTGGTTTCCACTCTACTCGCTTTGCTGTGTAGGACTTTTTTGTGAGGTAGTGTATTGGCAGAAAAAAAAGGACGCGGCAAGATTGCCGCACAAGTAGAAGAAATCATCCGCGAGCCCGTTGAGAAGCTCGGATACCTTCTTTGGGACGTTGACTATTACAAAGAAGGTGCGGACTACAATCTTCTGGTCACCATTGAGCATTCGGATCGCTCCCGAAGCATTGATCTGGAAGATTGCGAGAAAGTTTCCCGTCTTTTGAGTCCGATTTTGGATGAAACAGATCCCATTGAGCAAACCTATTATCTTGAGGTATCTTCTGCGGGTCTGGAGCGCGAACTGAGTCGCGCGGAACACATTTTGTACTACGTGGGAGAAACAATTTCTCTGCGTTTGTATGCCCCTGTCAACGGAAACAAGAATTTCACCGGCACCCTGCTGTCTTATGAAAACGAAGTTTTCCGCCTTCAGACGGAGGATGGAAAAGAAAGGGAATTTCCCCAAGATACGGTGGCAAAAGCCACAACCGTGTTTGAAAATTAGTAAGGTTTTAAATTCGAAAGGACGATACCATGAACAACGATTTTTTTGATGCGCTGGAAGCTCTGGAAAGAGAAAAAGGAATCCCGAAGGAATTTATGTTGGAACGGGTGGAGGCCGCCCTTCTGACCGGCTATAAAAAAGAAAACAACAACGAATCCAACGTTCGCGTTGTCATCGATCCGGTGAAACGCAACGTCAAAATGTACCGTTTGATGACCGTTGTGGAAGAGGT
>JAZNNH010000037.1:0-6731 GCA_045580105.1 Eubacteriales bacterium
AAAACAAGTAAAGCGGCAATTGCCGCTTTACTTGTTTTCTTGATTTCTCAAATTTTATCGTTTATAATGAGGAAAAATGGAAAGGAGATTGAAGATGAATATCAAGATGGAAGAAATGCCGGCCGCCCTTGCTCGTTTTCTTTCCTATAAACTTTCCATTCAAGGCGCCAGCGAAAAAACAGTATATGAATATAGTATTGATTTGACCTCGTTTTTGCGGTACGTATTTCGAAATCGAACAGATTCTGACGGAAATTTGGATCTAACCCAAATTTCAGATGCGGATATCGGTCAAATTACCTCGCAAAATATTTATGAATATTTGCTTTATGCCGCCACAGTTCGCAAAAATGCGGCGGCTTCTCGCGCAAGAAAGCTTTGTGCCATCCGCGGCTTTTTCAAGTTTTTGGCAACAAAAGAAAAGTCCATTTCGGAAAACCCCGCAAAGAATATTGATGCACCTGCCGTCAAACACGCTCTTCCTAAGTTTCTAAGCTTGGATGAGAGCCGAATGCTTTTGGATGCGGCAAAAAAAGAGGGAGGAGAAAATGCGAAACGAGACTTTCTCATTCTCACGCTTTTTTTGAATTGCGGAATGCGAGTTTCCGAGCTTGCCGGCATCAATCTTTCGGATTTATCGTCCGATCTTTCTCAGTTGATTGTTACCGGAAAAGGGAATAAACAGCGACTGATCTATCTAAATGAATCCTGCGTGGCTGCGTTGAAAGAATATCTTAAGATTCGAAAAGGGATTTATTGCAAAGACGAAAATGCGCTGTTTGTGAGTCGAAACAGCCGCAAACTTTCCGTCAAAACGGTGCAATGGATCGTGTATAAATATTTGAAAATTGCCGGCTTGGAAGAAAAAGGATATTCGGCGCATAAACTACGCCATACAGCCGCAACGCTTCTTTACAGTACCGGGAACGTTGACGTTCGAGTTTTGAAGGATATTTTGGGCCACGAACAGCTTAATACCACTCAGATCTATACCCATCTTTCCGATGAAAATATGAAAAATGCAATGATTCAAAATCCCTTAAACGATCATGAATAATTTCTTTGTTTTTTCACATACTAAGAAAAAACAAAGGAACGGTCTAAGTATGAATTTTCTCTTAGGGATCGTGATCGGTGGCATTGTCGGTGTGTTTTTTATGTGTATGCTGCAGGTCACAAGAGAATAATGAGCACGTTAGTGTAAAAAAGCAACCACAACTTTAGTTGTGGTTGCTTTTTGTTTTGTTTTTTGAAATGAAACCTTTATTTGATTTCTATCATACTTTCATTCCAAATTTCCGGTGCTTCATAGCCCAAAAGGTTGACGGTAGTTGCCGCAACGTTGGCAAGACCAAAGGTTCCGTTTTTCACCTGATATTTTTCTGCGGTGAAATTATCGTAGAAAATGCAGGGAACGGGGTTGAGGGTGTGGCTGGTTTTGGATTTTAAACTTCCGTCCTTGTTTTTCTTGGGCTCGCCGCTCTTTTTATCGATTTCGTACATCTCATCGGCGTTACCGTGGTCAGCGGTAATCAGTGCAACACCGCCTGCTTCGTCAACGGCAGAAAGAATGCGATCCAAGCAAAGATCAAGCGCCTCCATGCTGATTTTAGTTGCCTTCAGATTGCCGGTGTGTCCTACCATATCACCGTTGGGGAAGTTGGCACGAATGAACTGATATTCGCCGCCGCGGATGGCATCGATCAGAACGTCGGAAATCTTAGCACATTGCATCCAAGGTCTCTGTTCGAACGGAACCACATCGGAGGGAATTTCCAAATAGGTTTCTTTTTCTTCACTGTATTTTCCGGATTTGTTACCGTTCCAAAAATAGGTGACGTGACCGTATTTTTGGGTTTCGCTGACTGCAAGAGAGCGAATCGGAGCTTCGGCAAGGTATTCGCCCATCGTATTGGTGATTTCAGGGGGAGCGACGAGATAAACCGGAGGAATGTGGAGATCACCGTCATATTCAAGCATACCGGCATAAGCGGTTTTGGGGAAACGTACTCTGTCAAAATGAGTGAAATCTTCGTCGCAAAATGCTTTTGAAATTTCGATGGAACGGTCGCCGCGGAAGTTGAAGAAGACAACGGAATCTCCGTCTTCGATGGTGCCAACGGGCACAGAGTTTTCTGCGATGACAAAACCGGGCAGATCCTGATCGATTACGTGCAATTCTTCGCGATAGGTTTCAATTGCTTCCTTGGCGCTTTGGAACATTCTTCCTTGTCCGAGAACGTGAATGTCCCATCCGGCTTTCACCATCTGCCAGTTGGCTTCATATCGGTCCATGGTAATGCTCATTCTGCCGCCGCCGGAAGCAATCTTGGCATCAAATCCGTCTTTGTTCAGTTCGCTCAGATACGCTTCAAATGGCTCGACGTATTCCAGCGCACTGGTTTCGGCAACATCTCTTCCGTCCAAAAGAATGTGAATGCGTACCTTTTGAATGCCTTCTTTTTTGGCTTGGGCAACGAGTGCCTTTAAATGGTCAATGTGAGAGTGAACGTTTCCGTCCGAGAATAGACCGAGAAAATGCAATGTGGAACTATTTTTTTTGCAGTTTCCGCTCACCTTTTGCCAACCTTCGCCGGCGTAAATTTTTCCGCTTTCGATGGAGTTGGAAACCAATTTTGCGCCCTGTGCAAAAATCTGACCCGAGCCCAGCGCATTGTGACCGACTTCAGAGTTACCCATATCATCATCCGAGGGAAGACCGACGGCGGTTCCGTGTGCTTTCAAACTCAAGGTGGGATAGTCTCTCATCAAACGGTCAAGTGTCGGAGTATCCGCAAGTGCCACAGCATTGCCTTCTTTTTTAGGATTTAGGCCCACGCCGTCCAATACCAAAAGGACAACCGGACCGGTTATGTTTACTTTGTTTTTCATCTCTTTCAGTTTCATTTTTCATTCCTCGTTTCTGCGTTGTTTTCTTCCACGGTAATCACTTCGCTGGCAGCAGCCAGAACACCCAATTTAGCGCTTTCCAAGGTTAAACCGCCTTGCATATATACGGTGTAAGGGGGACGCATCGGAGCATCGGCGGACAGCTCGATGGAGGAACCTTGCGTGAAGGCGCCGGCAGCCATGATCACCGGATCCTGATATCCGGGCATCGCCCAAGGAATCGGGGTAACGTAGCTATCAACGGGAGATGCACTCTGCAAGCCCTTGCAAAAGGCCTCGACCTTCTTTCCATCCTTGAGCGAGATCTGCTGAACGATATCATATCGCTTTTCCAAGGGGCGCGGAATCACCTCGTACCCCATTGTTTCGAACAAACCGGCAGCAAAAATTGCGGTTTTCAGGGCTTGCGAAACCGTGTGAGGGGCATAAAACAGTCCCTTGAACATGGCTTTTGTATTTCCCAGAGTGGCACCGATTTCCAGTCCGATTCCGGGACAGGAATAACGCTGTGCGCAAAGATCCACGGCTTTTTTGGTTCCAGCAAGGTATCCGCCGCACTCGGCCATACCGCCGCCGGGATTTTTGATCAGGGAGCCGATGCAAAGGTCGGCGCCGTAGAAAGGCGGTTCGTGCTCTTCGCAAAATTCCGCATAACAGTTGTCTACTACGATAAAGGCGTGACTCTTCATTTCTTTTACGAGCTTGACTGCCTCTGCTACCGTTTCATTTCCCAAAGGACGTCTGGTACTGTAACCGGGGCTTTTTTGCATATATACCATTTTGACATCGCCTTGGCTCAATCGTTTTCGAATGGCATCGACATCCAATTTGGAATCGGGAGTCAGATCGATTTCTTCATAGTGAATGCCGAAATCCTTTAAGCTTCCACTTGCCTTTTTTCCCTCGAGCCCGATGACGCTCTGCAAGGTATCATAAGGAGTGCCGGTGATTGCAAGCATGGTGTCGCCGGGACGCAAAATACCAAAGAGAGCAAGGGTCAAGGCGTGCGTGCCGGAAAGAATGCTGTGTCGAACAAAGGCGCTCTCTGCTTCAAACACGCGTGCAAAAATGCGATCCAGAACCTCTCGCCCCATATCGTCGTAACCGTAACCTGTGGTCGGATTGAAGCATTCGGTGCTGACCTTTTCTTCTTGAAAGGCCTCCATCACTTTTTTTTGATTGAGAAAAGCCAATTTGTCTGTTTGCGCAAAGACCTCGTTTAAGCGAAGCTGTGTTTGTTCGCTCAAAGCTGTCAAGCGCTCGTGAAAGGTAAACATTTCAAACCTCGTAATTATTTTAATTCTATCTATCATACCACAAATTCAAGATAGAATCAACTGAATTTTGATTGGATTTTCAAGATTTGACAAAAAAATCAAAGCTTGTTAAAATGGGCGTATCGAAAAGGATAAGGAGTGCACTATGCCAAGATTTTTTTTGCCGGAATCGCAATCGCAAATCACCGCAAATGATTTGCCGCAAAACATCTGTTTGGAAGGGGAAGATGCCTTTCATCTCTCCGTTTCACTCCGAGCCCGCATCGGGGATGAGGTGATGGTTTGCACCGCAACAGGGCTTGAAATTTTGTGTTCCATACAAAATATCAGCGGCGGAAAAAAAGCACCAATCGTCCGGCTTTCTCCTATCAGTGCAGTTGAAAGCAAAAGCGAAGCTCCCGTTTTTATTACCCTTTATCAAGGAATGCCAAAGGGGAAAAAGACTGATTCCATTTTGCAAAAATGCACCGAGCTTGGGGTGGGTCGCGTGGTGTTTGTGTATACCGACAGAAGCGTTCCAAAGTTCGACGATGACAGCAAGAAATTGATTCGCTATGAAAAAATTGCACAAGAGGCGGCCAAACAGTGCGGAAGAGGGAAGCTTGTCACCGTCGGTCAGGCACAAACGCTTGACCTTGTGTTAGAAGAGATGAAGCAAAGCGACGTGTGCTTTGCCTGCTATGAAAATGAAAACAAAAAGAGCATCAAAGAATATATCGGACAAAAGAAAATTCGAAGCGCTTCGTTTTTCATCGGTCCCGAGGGCGGGATCTCCGATCGGGAACTGGCACTTTTGCAAGAGCACCGCATTCCGACGGTTAGCTTAGGGGGCAGAATTCTGCGTACGGAAACCGCATCTTCTGCCGTCTTGTCCATGTTTTTGTATCAAACGGAATTATAAAGTATACGGAAGAACAACATAAGCACAAAAAGAAGTTGTTCTTCTCTTTTTCTGTCTGATTTTTGTGCTATGCCATACTCGGTTTTTGAGTTTTTAGTTGAAATTGGTGAAAAAAGACAATAAAAGTGAAATCAATTTGTTAAAAATTATAATTTTCTCTTGAAAAATTGAAACTAATTGTGTATAATGCTAATGGTTTTGCCACTAATTTGTGGATTTTAACAAGAATTTTGCGAGACGATTTCATAAAGGAGAAATATTATGTCCAACAGACTGTTCCAAAGTGTCGTACACCAGATGAAAGACGTTGTGGATCGTGTCATCGGCGTGGTCGACGTGGAGGGTGTGATCGTTGCTTGCAGCGAGATCGGACGCATCGGCGAGGTCATCGGTGGAGTCAAGGAAGAACTCTTTTACACCGGTGAAACCTTCGTGGCGGCAGGATATTTGTTCCGCCCGATCGGTGAATACGGAAAAACAGAGTATTACGTGTTTGTCGAGGGTGATGACAATTCCTCAAAATTCACGTCCAATCTGCTTTGTATTTCCTTCGGTCAGATCAAAGCTCTTTATGATGAGAAGTATGATAAGTCAAGCTTCATCAAAAACATCATTTTAGATAATATTCTGCCCAGCGATATTTACGTCAAGTCGAAAGAGCTTCGCGTCAATAACGAAGTGGACCGTGTGGTCTTTTTGATCAAGTTCAGCAACAAGGGCGAAGTGGTACCGATCGACGTGATTTCCAATATGTATCCGGATCGAAATCGCGATCACGTGATCAGCGTGGGAGAAAACGACGTGGTGCTGATTCACGAACTTGCTTCTCCGCAGGAAAAAGAACAAGTGGAAAAGTTGGCTCGCAGCATCGTGGATACCATTCAAAGCGAGTTCTATCTGAAAGTTACGGTCGGACTCGGCACGGTTGTATCTACGCTCAAAGACCTTGCCCGTGCCTATAAAGAAGCACAGGCCGCCATCGAGGTAGGAAAGGTCTTTGATACCGAGAAAAACGTTGTCAATTATGAAAGCTTGGGAATCGGAAGACTGATCTATCAGCTTCCCACCACACTTTGTGAGATGTTCTTGAACGAAGTGTTCAAAAAAGGTGCGCTCGAGAGCTTGGATCGTGAAACGCTTTTGACCATCCAGTGCTTCTTTGAAAACAATTTAAATGTCAGTGAAACGTCAAGAAAACTCTTTGTTCACCGTAACACCTTGGTTTACCGTCTGGAAAAAATTCGCAAAATTACCGGACTGGATCTTCGCGAGTTTGAGCATGCCATCACCTTCAAAGTTGCGTTGATGGTCAAAAAGTATCTTTCATCCAAACCCGGAAAATTTTAATTTGCAGAGAGTAAAAAAAGAGGATTTTCAATGATTGTATTTAACAACGTTACCAAAGTTTATCCCAACGGAACAAGGGCGCTGAAAAACGTTGATCTTGAGATCAAAGACGGCGAATTTGTTTTCATCGTCGGTGCCAGCGGTGCGGGAAAAACAACGCTCACCAAGCTTTTGCTGTGCGAGGAAAAACCATCCGGCGGTCGTATTTTGATCGATAAGTTTAACCTTTCCCGAATGAGCCGTTTTAAAGTGCCGAAATTGCGCCGCACGATCGGCATTGTCTTCCAAGACTAAGT
>JAZNNH010000038.1:0-9762 GCA_045580105.1 Eubacteriales bacterium
AGAATTGTGACAACAAAAAGGGCATTTCTCCTGTGCGAAGAAATGCCCATACTTTTTGTATCAGAGCTGTTTCCTCGACAGGCGATGTACTTTCAGAGGATCAATCCTCACCTGTTGTCTTAGGCAACAAACGGATTATAACACGCGCTATCGCGTTTGTCAAGCTTTTTTAACCAAGCTTTGCGGGATTTACTTTTACGCCGGGGCCCATGGTAGAAGCAACGACACAGCTCTTGATGTACTGACCTTTTGCTGCGGCGGGTTTTGCTTTTACGATAGCACCCATGATTGCATCGAAGTTTTCGATGAGTTTTTCTTTGCCGAAGGAAGCTTTACCGATGGGGCAGTGGATGATGTTGGTCTTGTCAAGACGGTATTCGATCTTACCTGCCTTGGCATCCTGAACTGCCTTTGCCACGTTGGGGGTAACGGTACCTGCTTTGGGGTTCGGCATCAAGCCCTTAGGACCGAGCACTTTACCCAAACGACCGATGACGCCCATCATGTCGGGAGTTGCGATTACAACGTCAAATTCAAACCAGTTTTCGTTCTGGATTCTGGCAACCAGATCTTCTGCGCCTACGTAGTCGGAACCGGCTTCTTCAGCAGCTTTTGCGTTGTCACCCTTCGCGAAAACGAGGGTGCGAACCTTTTTACCGGTACCGTTGGGGAGAACAACAGCGCCACGAACCTGCTGGTCAGCGTGACGGGAGTCAACACCCAAACGAACGTGAAGCTCGATGGTTTCATCGAATTTTGCTTTGGCAGTGGCGATGACGTTCTCAAAAGCTTCTTCGGTATCAAAGAGCTTGTGGGTGTCAAATGCTTCGACACTTGCCTGATATTTCTTGCCTTTTTTCATGTTATGTGTCGCTCCTTTCTTACTCTTCCACAGTGACGCCCATGCTGCGTGCGGTTCCTGCGATCATGCTCATAGCAGTTTCGATGGAAGCGGCGTTCAAGTCGGGCATTTTCTGGGTGGCGATGGCGCGCAGCTGTTCCTGAGTCAGTTTTGCAACCTTGGTCTTGTTGGGAACTGCGGAGCCGGATTCGATGCCGACAGCCTTCTTAACCAGAACTGCTGCGGGAGGAGTTTTGGTGATGAAAGAGAAGGTTCTGTCAGAGTAGATGGTGATGACAACGGGGATGATCAGACCGATGTCGTTTTTGGTACGCTCATTGAACTCCTTACAGAAGTTGGGGATGGCGATACCGTGCTGACCCAGTGCAGGACCGACAGGGGGTCCGGGCATTGCCTTTGCAGCGGGGAGCTGGAGCTTAACATAAGCTACGATTTTTTTTGCCATAATGGTACTCCTTTCGTGGTATGGCGGGAACCGAAGTTTTGATTCCCTCCCACAACTGCTCGTCTGAGCAGTTGTTTAAGCCCTTTCGGGCGTTAAACCAAATTGAATTAGACTAGTTGGACCCAAGCGGAATCCAGTTCGATCTTGGTGCTTCTGCCGTGAAGGTCAGCCAGAACCTTGATCTTCTTGAAGTTGTCGGAAATCTCTTCCACAACAGCGGAAGAAATATGTGCTGCCAAGGGACCGTCGATGACGCGCACCTTGTCGCCCACCTTGTAGGGCAGGGATTCGGTTGCACTTTCTACGCCGAGCGCTGCCACTTCCTCATCGGAAAGGACAACGGGCATCGATCCGGGACCCACAAAACCGGTAACACCGGTCGTGTTTCTAACAATGTGCCAGCTTTCGTCGTTCATGATCATTTTAACCAGAACGTAGCTGGGGAAAATTTTGCGTTCTGCAACGCCGTCGCCGCCTTCGGATTCCGGAATTTTTTCCATGGGAATCTTGATGGCTTGGATCAGATCGCTCACCTTGCGGTTTTCCACGATCTTTTCCAAATTTACGGCAACCTTGTTTTCGTATCCCGAATAGGTATGAACGACATACCAATGGGGAGTCAGATTATCTTCCAGCATGATTGCCTCCTTGCGAAAAGCCGTTTATTAACCGATGATAAGTTTCGTGAAAAGAAGGTCGAGAAGACCGATCACAAGACCGCATACAGCAAGAGCGGCAACCACGATTCCGGTGTCGTGAAGGACACGGTTCTTGGGATACCAAACGATCTTTTTCATCTCGCTGCGATATTCTTTCAAGAAATTAGCACACTTCTTGAAAAAGCCGGGCTTTTTGGCTTTCTTAACCTTTTTATCGGAACTTTTCTGAGGAGCTTCCTGGGCGGAATTCGTTTTGATTTCTTCTGCCATTTCTATTCTCCTAAATACTAAAATTTCTTACTTGGTTTCTTTGTGTACGGTGTGCTTGCGGCAGAACGGGCAGAACTTTCTCATTTCCAAACGGTCGGGATCGTTCTTTTTGTTCTTCATCGTATCGTAATTTCTTTGTTTGCACTCGGTGCAAGCAAGTGTGATTCTTTCTCTCATGATATCCTCCGAATTATGACCCGCCTTGGGCGGTGATTCTCCCTCAAACGGCTTATCTTCCCATAAAAAAAGACCCCGAGAGGTTTAAACATTATAGCAAAGATGACCTCTTTTGTCAATACAAAAAAAGAAAAAGTTCATTTTTTGTTTGCCACCGAAAAAATAACGGAAAAACGGAAGGTTCTCACAAAAAAAATAAAAAAACTCTTTCCCTCTTTGTAAAGATGTGATATAATATCATAATAATATGGAAAGAAATCGATACGAGGATGCGTTTGTGAAGCAACACTTCTTGGAAGCGGGAAAGGTCCGCAACACCCACGCGCTGCGCGGGGAAGTCAAGTTCGAATGCTTTTTGGAGGGAGCAAAGCCCCTTTCCAAAATTGAGTTTTTATATCCTGCCCCCAAAGAAGAGAAACCGCTGAAAATTCTCTCCTGCCGTCCGCAGGGCGAGGTGTTTCTGGTTTCGTTCGAGGGCGTGGATACGGTGGAACAGGCATCGCTTTTGAAGGGAAAAGTGCTCTACGTTTCCCGGAAAGAAGCGGATCCGGACGGAAACAAAGTCTATTTTGCCGATCTGATCGGTCTTCCTTTGATTGAAGATCGTACCGGCGAAGCTTACGGGGTTATCCGCGAGGTCACCAGCCGCGGGGCAGGCGAACTGTTTTTGGTTGCCTTGTCGGACGGAAGAGAGGCGTATTTTCCCGTGGTGAAAGACTGGATCGTGAACATGGACGCGGAAGCAGGCGTTTTCGTTTCTGCGCCGGAAGGGATCTTTGACTGATGGCACCGATGCGTTTTGATATTATGACGCTCTTTCCCGATTTGGTGGATACGATCCTTTCGGAAAGCATCATCGGCAGAGCAAGAAAAGCCGGTATCTTGGAAATTGCTACCCATAACATCCGTGATTATTCCAAAGATAAATTCCGTCGTGTGGACGATACTCCCTACGGTGGGGGAAAGGGCATGCTGATGAAGCCCGATCCGATTTGCGATTGCTTTGACAGCATCACAGCGCCGTTCCCCGAAAAACCCTATACGGTTTATATGTCCCCGAAAGGCACGGTCTTCACGCAGGAAAAAGCGAAAGAGCTGGCTCAAAAGGATCACATCGTGATTCTTTGCGGGCACTATGAAGGGGTTGACCAGCGCGCCATCGACGCCATTGTGGATGAGGAGATTTCCATCGGCGATTACGTTTTGACCGGCGGGGAAGTGCCGGCAACGGTTTTGGTAGATGCGGTTTCCCGCTTGCAGGACGGCGTTTTGTCCGATCCGGAATGCTACGAAAAGGAAAGTCATTCCCAGCCCTTGTTGGAGTATCCGCAGTATACGCGCCCGTATGAGTTTCGTGGAGAAACAGTGCCGGACGTGCTGATCAGCGGGCACCACAAAAAAATCGAAGCGTGGCGCCGAGAAATGGCGCTTCAGATCACGCGGGAAAAGCGTCCGGATCTGTTGAAGGATGAATCGATCGACAAAAAATGAAACATCAGAAAAGGAGAAGAACCGTGGCAGAAAAGAACCCTTTTTCCGTGACCGCTTGGCTGTATGATTTGGGCGCACGGATCCAGTTTCGCCCTTCTTGCTCCTTTGGGGCTTCCACGGCTCCGGAAACCAAACCGTTGAGCGCCATCGGAGCGCGGATCTTGCCCTATAAAAAAAGAGTCAAGTCCGCCCTTTCCAAAATGGCGGAGCAAAGTGCGATTTTAGAATGCTTGCGCCGCGCTCTCGCGCACTTTTTTGCGCTGCGCGTGCGCTCGTTCGGCGTGTTTTTCTTCAGCTGCGGCTTTTTCCAGATTCTGCAGTTCTTTTTAGGGGCGTTTCTCCCCGGATTTTCCGTCGGCGAAGAGAATCTGGTTTTCGGGGTTGCTCAAATCTTTTTGACCCTGCTTTGTTCCTTTGCCCGCGGAAGCGTGGCAGACGCCCTGCGGCACAGCTTTTTGTTCCGTTCGATTTTGCATCCCTTTTTCGGCTTGCAGGAATGGCAGATCCCATCCGGCAAGAATCGGGACAATTTGCTGGTCATGTTTCTTTCCGGCGCCATTGTCGGCGTACTGACTCTTTTGATCTCTCCGGTTCAAATCGCGATCGGGGTTTTGCTGTTCGTCTTGATTTGCTATCTCTTTTTTGCACCGGAGGCAGGGCTGATACTTTGCTTGACCGGAACGGTGTTTTTGCCGGTGGAAACGGTTTCCGGCTTTGTTTTGATCACGCTGGTTTCGTTTCTCTTTAAATGCTCGGTGGGAAAACGCAGTCTTGTCTTTTCCCCGATGGATCCGGTCGTGTTTTTCTTTTTGTTGCCGTTTTTATCGGAATCGGGAGCCATATCTTTCTTCTCCCTGTTTTTCCTTTATTATCTGACTTCTTGTCTGGTTCGCAGTGTATCTGTCCTCGGGCGGCTTTTGACTTCGTTTTGCGCGGTTTGCGTGATGGGGTCGTTGCTGCTTGTGTTGCGGCAGGTGGTGCTGTTTTTCCTACCGGAAGCATTGGTGCGCATCAAAGCGCTCGAATCCGTATTTTTTGTTACCCCTTCGGAATCGTACGGATTGGTTTTTGCCATGGCGATTCCCTTGGTTTTGGGCTTGATGAGAAGTGGCTCTACGAGAGGAAAGAAAGTGGTTCGATTCGCTTCGTTCTTGCTCCTGCTCGTCTCGCTTCTTTTGGTGCGAAGCAGTGTGGTTTGGGTTGCGGCTATCGTCGGCGTGATGGTATACTTTTTGTTTTCTTACCGATCTTCCCTGATTCTGATGTGTCTTTTGGGACTCGGAACCATCACCCTTTTGAACGTTTTGCCCACCAATCTTTTGCGCGCGGTGCTCAACATATTCGGGATGAACGAGAGCTCTTTTCACGTGGCTGCACAATCCAATTACAGCTTTCTTCATTTTCTGTATGAGAAGGGCCGCCTGATTTGGGTGCTTCTGTTCTTTTTCGTGTTGCTTTTGTTTGTGTGGGAAACGGTTCGTTTCTGTGTCCGAACCACCAAAAGAGAAGTTCATTTGCGCGTTTTAGGCGTGCTTTGTTCCGTTGCGGTGTTTTTCGCCACTTCTGTTCAGACCGTATCGCTCGATTCCCGCAGTTTGATTTTGTTTGTGATTCTGCTTGCCCTGCCTCGTGCCGCGTTCCGTGTTGCGGAAAGGGAAGAGATCCGACTTCCGTACTGAAAGGAGGGCAAAGATGAAACAAGCGAAAAAAGAAAGCGCAGCGTATAGCTTTTCCTATTTGGACGTGTTTTTCCTTCTTTTGGCGGGGTTTGTTCTGAGTATTTTGATCTACTTTGCTTCCGATCAGGCGCGCAAGATTCGTCAGATCCCCGACTGCGTGGTTGAGGTGACGGCTTCTTATCGCGATGAAATCATGCACGCCGTTCCCGAAGAAGGAGAACTTCTTTTTGATGAAAAGGCAAATGTGATCGGTCAGGTACTGGAAGTGGAGATTTTTGATCAAGTCGAAATCAAGGGAGAAACCAAAGTGCGTTTGCTTTGCTTGACAAAAGGCATTTCGGTCCAAGAAGGGGAACCCTTTTCTTTGGAAACCGCTCGGTCCCGAAATGAGGGAAACGTGGTAAGTGTATCGGAATATAAGGAGAAAGATGCGGTATGATTCGAAAAAAGAAAATCGGTTTTTCCGTTTTGGATATGGTGCTTTTGGTTTTGGTTGCCGTGTGCATTCTCTCTACTGTTTTTCACGACCAGATCCGTGTGTTTTTGGGAGCGGGTGAGGAAGAAACGGTGGAAATTACGTTTCTTGTGGAAAACGTGACGAAGGAAGCGCGCAATCACCCCGTTTCAGGGGAAGAGATCGTTCTTGCGGATACCAAAATTCCCCTTGGAATTTTGGTCTCTGTTTCGGAAACCAAAGGGGTTTACGCCAGTGTTTCGGATCCGGACAATACCATCGAAGTGATGACCTTGACTTGCAAATTGCAGGCATCGGCATCCTCGGAGGAGAACGGATATCGCGTTGCCGGCACTTCGATCAAACCGGGCGTCACCCTGTCAGTTGAAA
This sequence comes from Eubacteriales bacterium, assembly GCA_045580105.1. Taxonomy (GTDB): domain Bacteria; phylum Bacillota; class Clostridia; order Oscillospirales; family SIG627; genus RGIG5579. The sequence continues at coordinate 6,428 of JAZNNH010000038.1, forward strand.
CCCCATCTGCCTCCTTTGTTATGGTGGTGACGATGGTCAAACCGATGGATAATGTAAAAAATGCGGAGGAAGAATGATGAGTGAAACGTGGAAGAAAAGCGGAGGAATCAGCGTAGATACGGAGCATATTTTTCCGGTCATCAAACGCTGGCTCTATTCCGATAAAGATATTTTTTTAAGAGAGTTGGTATCCAACGCCTGTGACGCGGTCACGAAAATGAAGCGCTTGGTGGCTTTGGGCAAGGCGGAAAATCAAGAAACCTACCGCATTGACGTTGTGCTTGACCCTGCGCTGTCTCAAATTCGCGTGATCGACAACGGAATCGGTATGACCGCAGAGCAGATCGACCGCTATATCAATCAGATCGCGCTGTCCGGCGCGTTGGAATTCATTGAAAAGTACGAGGGAGAGGAAGCGGGAAAAAGCGGCATCATCGGCCATTTCGGTCTCGGCTTCTATTCGGCGTTTATGATCGCGGGCAAAGTGGAGATCAACACCCTTTCCTTTGAACCCGGCGCCAAAAGTGCTCTTTGGACTTGCAGCGATGCCGGAGAGTATGAAATGCGCGAAGGAAATCGCACCCCGCGCGGCACGGAAATCGTACTGCACGTGACCGAAGAAGAAAAAGTATATTTGGAAAAGGAAAAAATCCGCGGCATTTTGGAAACCTATTGCTCCTTTATGCCCGTGCCCATCTATCTTTCCGTGGTGGGAGAAAACGGAGAGGATGCACCGGTCAACGATCCCGAACCCCTTTGGCTCAAAAATCCTTCGGAATGTACCGATGAAGAATATAAGGCGTTTTACAAAAAGGTCTTTTCCGATTCGTCCGACCCGCTGTTCTATATTCATATCAACGCGGAGTTTCCGTTGAACTTTAAGGGAATCTTGTATTTCCCCAAATTGAAGGATGAATATGCAAGCTTGGAAGGACAGGTCAAACTGTATTACAACCAAGTTTTCGTAGCAGATAATATTAAGGAAGTAATTCCGGAATATATGATGCTCTTGCGCGGTGTTTTGGATTGCCCCGAGCTTCCTTTGAACGTGTCCCGCAGCTATTTGCAAAACAGTGGATACGTAACGAAGATCTCGAATCATATCACCAAAAAGATCTGCGATAAATTCAACGCGCTGTTCAACAACGACCGTAAGGCGCTCGAAGCTTTTTGGAACGACGTGAAGCCCTTTGTGGAATACGGCTGCACTCGCGATGCCAAGTTCTTTGACCGCATCAAAAACATCGTTTTGTATCAAACGACGGACGGAGAGTACCTCACCGCTCCCGAATACATGGAAAAGAATCAGGGAAAAGGGGAGGAAAACACGCTCTATTACACCAACGACGTGCTTCAGCAGGTGGGATACATCAATTTGTTCCGTGAGCAAGGCATCACCGTTGCGGTGATGGACGGGCTGATCGATTCCCGATTCCTGTCGTTTTTGGAAATGCAAGAGAAGGCGGTGCATTTTGTCCGCATCGACTCGGAGCTTGATCGGGTGCTGAAGGCAGAGGAGCATGCCGAGGAAAACGAGGAGTTGACGGCGCTCTTTCGCTCTGTCATCCCCGAGGGCGTTGCCTTGACGCAAGAGGTGATGAAATCCACCAAAACCCCCGCCCTTCTGACCTTGGCGGAAGAAAAAAGAAGATTGGCGGAAATTCTCAAGCAGTATCAAAACGCCATCCCCGGCATCACGCCGCCCGAAGACGAAGTGACCCTTTCTTTGAATATGAACTGCCCGCTGATCGCCCGCATTGCCGCGCTTGCCTCGGATGAAAAATCCAAGGAAAAGGCAAAGAAATTGGCGCGTCAAGTGTATATGATCGCGGTTATTTCTCAAAGAGGATTTACCCAAGAGGAATTGCAGGAATTCATCGATTCCAGCATCGACCTTTTGTATAACGCATAAACTGAACCTGAAACAAAAAGGAGAACCCCTATGACCCGAGTATTACAGTCCGTAGGAGATTTTTTCAACTTTATCTGGAACCAGATCACCTCAATCGGCATTGTGGACGTTCTGGACATTGCGATCGTTTCGTTCCTTGTGTACTACGTGTTTGCTTTCGTTCGTCAGAGAAGAGCGGGCAAATTGGCACTGGGAATTTTCGCCATTCTTCTTGTTATGTGGGGAAGCGATTTCATTGGACTCAACGCCCTCAATTACATTTTGGAAACGGTGTTCGACGTAGGTCTGATTGCCCTGATCGTGATTTTTCAGCCGGAACTGCGCAGTGCTTTGGAAAAAATGGGCGGTAATTTCCGCAATTTGAAAAGCATCACCGACTTTCAGGAAAATCAACAAGAAAAGATGGTGGATGAAATCTGTCTTGCGGTGGAGGATCTGTCCCGCACCAAAACGGGCGCTTTGATCGTGCTGGAACGCACGACCCGTTTGGGGGATGAAATCCGCACCGGAATTGAGGTTGACGCCGCCGTCACCAAGCTTTTGATCGAAAACATTTTCTTCAACAAAGCCCCGCTTCACGACGGTGCGATGATCGTGCGAGAGGGAAGAATTCACGCTTGCGGCTGTTTTCTTCCGCTGACCGGAAACCCCAATTTGCCCAATGAAATGGGCACGCGCCACCGAGCAGGACTGGGGGTTTCGGAAATCAGCGATGCCTTCGTTATCATCGTTTCGGAGGAAACCGGCTTTGTTTCCGTAGCCAAAAATGCAGAGATGGATCAGGATATTTCTCTTCGTGTTTTGCGTCACCGCTTAATCAATGAATTCGGGATCCATCGGGAAAAGAAAAAAGGCGTAATCAAACGCAAAGGAGGGCAAGCGTGATGGATCGGATTTTGAATCGTAACAAAACGGATTGTGAGAATGCAAAAGAGAAAAAATCCGGAAAGCATCCCTTTTTTGCCATTCTCTTTTCGGTTTTCGTTGCGCTCCTCGTCTGGATTTACGTCCAAGATGCGGAAGCGCCGGATTATAAAAAGACCTTCACCTCCGTTCCGGTTCAGATGCAGTCGCTTTCTTCCGTGTATTCCGTGATCGAGGGCGCAGAGAATCGGGTGGACATCACCTTGATCGGAAAACGAAGCGATTTGAACAAGATCAAAACCAGTGATCTGGAGGCATATTTGGATTTAAGCTCCGTGATGCAGCCCGGAACTTACGATTCCGAAATCAGCGTGCTTCTGCCTCAGGGGACGGAGCTGTTTGACTGCTTCCCGAAAAAAGCAACGGTCTTTATCGACCAAACCGTTTCCGTTTCGGTTCCGCTGGAAGTGGAACTGGGAAATTATGCAGCGCCGGAGAACGTCGGCATTGATGCGATTCCCGCGCTGACCCAAATCAACGTGAAAGGACCGGAATCCAT
>JAZNNH010000039.1:0-7695 GCA_045580105.1 Eubacteriales bacterium
CTTTGACAGCTTGCTTTATGCATTCGGTACGGCGGGAACCGGCGGCTTCGGGATTTATTCCGACAGTGGCGCCTCGTTTACCCCCTATCAAACGTGGGTCATCACCATTTTTATGTTCCTGTTCGGTGTCAACTTTAACCTGTATTATCTGATTTTGATCCGCCGATTCCGGTCTGCATTCGGTTCTTCGGAATTGCGGGCATACGGTCTGGTCGTTGCCGTTTCCATCGGCATCATCACACTCAATCTTTCTCATCTTTACGAAAATATCTTCGTCACCCTTCGCCACAGTGCCTTTCAGGTCGTTTCCATCGTCACGACCACGGGCTTCTCTTCCGCAGACTTTAACACTTGGCCGACCGTTTCCAAAACGGTTCTGTTGCTTTTGATGTTTTTGGGCGCTTGTGCCGGCTCGACGGCGGGTGGCTTAAAAATCTCGCGCGTGATTCTCTTTTTGAAAAACTGTCACGCAGAATTCCGTCACATGCTTCATCCCAGAAGCGTCAATGTGCTTCGTTTGGACGGAAAAAAAGTTGATGGCAACACCCGAAAGGGCGTGATGGTATACTTTGTTTTGTATATGCTCTGCTTTTTTGCCATCCTGTTTCTGCTCAGCTTTGACGGATTTGACTTCGAAACCAATTTCAGTGCGGTTGCCGCCTGCATCAACAACGTCGGACCCGGCTTTTCCATGGTCGGTCCTCTGTCCAGCTACGCCGCCTTTTCTCCGTTCTCCAAGATTGTTCTCTCGCTTGCAATGCTCTTGGGGAGACTTGAGATTTGGCCCATCCTGTTAACCTTATATCCTGCTGCTTGGCGCAGCCGTCACAACGCAAGGGGAAAACTATGACATACGAAACCATCAGAAACGATCCTGCGATCCGCACCTATATCGAAGGGGCTGACGCTTCTCTTTCCGCTCTGGGGTTCACCGAGCACAGCTTTGCTCACGTTACACTGGTGGCACAAAGAGCCGGTGATCTCTTACAGACCTTGGGGCATTGCGAGCGCGAAGTGGAGCTTGCCCGCATTGCCGGCTATCTTCACGACATCGGAAACCTTGTGAATCGAATCGAGCACAGTCAGAGCAGTGCCGTGATGGCATTCCGCCTATTGGATCAAAGGGGCTTTCCGCCTGAGGAGATCGCGCAAATCGTATCTGCCATCGGCAATCACGACGAAGGCACCGGAACGCCGGTCAACGCCATTGCCGCCGCCTTGATTTTAGCAGACAAATCCGACGTGCGCCGCGGCCGCGTGCGCAACGTCAACGCTTCCTCCTTTGACATTCACGATCGAGTCAATTTTTCCGTCACCCATTCCGAGCTTTCCGTTAATCAAAAAGAAAAACAGGTTCGTCTTGACCTGACCGTCGATTCGAAAATCAGCTCCGTGATGGAATACTTCGAAATTTTCCTTGATCGGATGCTCCTTTGCCGCAAAGCGGCAGAAAAATTGGGACTGACGTTCCGACTCTTTATCAACTCCCAGCAACTGATGTAAAAAAAACGCCTTTTGGGGTTTCCCCAAAAGGCGTTTTTTTTTCTGTTTCTTTCTTTTTTGGTGGAAGCGGGCGGTTTCTCACCGTAGATTTTCTCATAAAGATCGTTCATATTGACTTCGGCATCGGGAATGATGTTGTAGTTTACTTCCGTGTACGTTCCTGCTAAAGGAACGCGGGTGCCGACCAAATCGTAGTTGAAATAGGAAAGGGAATTCCAAGCCAACTCCTTGAGCATAGAGGTGGACATATTGGTGGTGACCAGCGGAAGCAGCTCTTCCAAAAGAGCATTGATCTGAGGAAGGGAAAGTCCCTTTGCTTGGGTCACCATCTGAGAAATGAGATTGCGCTGACGTTCGGTTCTCGCCCAGTCCGATCCGACACGGCGGTTTCTGGCGTGTCCCAACGCTTGCAAGCCGTTGATGTGCTGCACGCCATCCTTGTAGGGCAAGCCCTTTTTGCTGTAAGAGGGGAAAATCTCTTGGATTTCTTCTGCCGCCAAGAACTCATTGATCCACCAAACCTCCGCCTTGGACAGTTCCATATCCAGTCCGCCCAACGCATCCACCGCTTTGACGAACGAATTGAAATTCACCTTGGCGTAGAACTGCACGTCAACGTTGAAATTCTCTTTCAAGGTTGCCATGGTAAGCTGCGGTCCGCCGTAGGCGTGCACGTGCGTCAGCTTGTCAAATTTGCCTGCAAATTTGGTATCGGCATCCTCCGGAATTTTGACGAAAAGATCTCTGAGAAAGGAACATAGCACGATCTGATCGGTCTTTTTGTTGATGGAAAGCAGCATCATCGAGTCGGTCAGGCCTGCCTCGTCATTGTAGCGAGAGTCGGTTGCCAAAAGCAGAATGTTCTGCACGTCCTTCGTATCACAGATCAGCGGCAAGGACTGCTCGTTCAACGTGCCGTGGAAATCTTGCAGCACGGTTTCCGGCATGTCAATCTCCGTCAACGGCTCGGTCGCAAACGCTTCGTAGGTTTCGTTGGTATCGGTCTGAATGTTGATCAGTCCGAATTTTGCTTCCAAAAAGGAATCGATCCACAAAAAGAGCGCGAGCACCAAAGAAGCCACCGCAAGAAGCGAAGAAGCGAAAACGATCCAGCGCTTTTGATTTTTTTTGGAAGTTTTCGTTCCCCGAACCGGTTTTTTGACCGATTGTTTGTCAGAGTGATTCTGAGATTTCTGTTTCTCCATATTCTCACCTTTTTTACTAAAAAAAGAATTACAGTCACATTTTACCCCATTAGGGGAAAAAAAACAAGTTAATTGCTATAAATTCAAAAATATTCACAATTGTGTCACACAAAAAAACGGGGACACTTGGAAAAATCGTGTCCCCGTTAAAGTTTCTTACAGAGAATCCAAATAGCGACAAGCGGCAATCGCGGCGGTTGCGCCGTCTGCCGTCGCCGTGGTCACCTGACGAACGCCTTTTTTGCGGCAATCCCCTGCCACGAAAATCCCTGCCGTTTTGGTGACACAATCCTCGCCCGAATCAAAATATCCGACGGGATCCAAATCCGCCCACTCGGCAAACGCGCCGTTTTCGGGAACCAAGCCGATGGCAACGAACATCCCTGCCACTTCCAATTCACGCGTTTCTTGTGTAGCAAGATTTTTCAGGGTGATGGATTGGAACACGGGCGTGTCCGCAATGGCAGATACCACCGTAGAGCAAATAATCTCCACGTTTCCTCTTGAGCGCAGGATCTCTTCCAAGCGTTTTTCGCCGGTCAAAAAGTCCAGATTCTGAATCACGTATACTTTTTCCGCCGTTTCCGAAAGCAAAATGGCTTCCTGAAGTGCAGAATTGCCGCCGCCCACGAGAGCCACGGTTTTATTTTTATAAAACGCACCGTCGCACACCGCGCAGAAGCTGATGCCGTCGCCGATGAAGCGCTCTTCGTGTTCCAGACCTAAGTGGCGGTGCTTGGCGCCGCACGCCAAAATGACCGCACCCGCGGTATATTCGCTTCCCTCTTCGGTCACGACTAAATAGGAGCCGTTTTCGCGGCGAATTCCGGTGACCGTTTCCACCTCGACGTCTGCGCCCTGAGAAGGCGCCTGCTCGACCATGCAGTCCGCCAATTCCGTACCGCTGACCGATTCAAAGCCGGGATAGTTTTCTACCTTGGGAGAAAAGGTGATCTGTCCGCCGAACGCCCCTTTGTCCAAGAGAAGAACGCTCTTTCCGGCGCGTCTTGCGTAAATGGCAGCCGTCAGTCCGGCAGGACCGGCACCGACAATCACGATATCATACATATTGTTACCTCCAAATTGAGAAGGGCGAGGCCGAGCCCCGCCCTGATCGTTTACTGAACGGACTGAATGAATTTCTTGACACCGGGAACGGAAACGAATTTTTCCGTCTTTCCGTCTTTGACCTGAAGAAGGGTCGGTGCCTGCTTGATGCCGAGTCCCTCGGTCAACGCAACATTCTCCTGCGCCATGATCTTTTGGAAGGGAATGTTTGCCTTGTCCAAAAGCTGGGTCGCAATCTTACAGTTGGGACAGGTGGCGGAAGCAAAGAGGTAAATGCCGTCTGCCAGAAAAGCACCTTTTTCTTCTGCCGCACAGCACTCCTGCTGTTCCTTGGGACCGGTGTGGGTCAGCTTGGAATTGGCAATATCATAGGTCTTTCTTTCCTTGTATTCCTGACTCTTACCGTCGTTCCAGTTCTTCACGGGACGGTAATAGCCGGTGATACGGCTGTAAACTTCCGTTTCCTTGCCGCAGTGAGGACAGCTGTACTGCTCGCCGGCAAGATAGCCGTGCTCCTTACATACGGAGTAGGTGGGAGACAGGGTGTAATACGGCAAGCGATAGTTTTCGGCAATCTTGCGCACGATGGAAGCAGCGGCTTTCCAATCGGGCAGTTTTTCACCCAAGAAGGCGTGGAAGACCGTACCGGAGGTATAAAGGGTCTGCAGGTCGTCCTGAATATCCAAAGCGGTGAAAATATCGCTGGTATAGCTGACGGGCAGGTGAGAAGAGTTGGTGTAATAGGGTGTTTCACCGTCGGAAGCACACTTGATTTCGGGGTATCTCTTTCTGTCGTGCTTGGCAAGACGGAACGCGGTCGACTCTGCGGGAGTTGCTTCGAGGTTGTAAAGGTCGCCGTATTTTTCCTGATAGTCGGAAAGGCGCTCACGCATATGGTTGAGCACTTCCTGCGTGAAGAGCTGGGTTTCCTTGTGGGTCATATCTTTTCCGATCCACTTGGCGTTGAGCCCTGCCTCGTTCATACCCACAAGACCGATGGTGGAGAAGTGGTTGTTGAACGTGCCCAAATATCTCTTGGTGTAAGGATACAGACCCTCGTCGAGGAGCTTGGTGATGATGGTACGCTTGATCTTCAGAGAACGAGCGGCAATGTCCATCAGGCGATCCAAACGCTTGAAGAAATCTTCTTTGTTGGCGGCAAGATATGCGATGCGGGGCATATTGATGGTAACAACGCCCACGGAACCGGTGCTTTCGCCGCTTCCGAAGAAGCCGCCGGATTTCTTTCTCAGCTCGCGCAGGTCAAGACGCAAACGGCAGCACATACTACGAACGTCGGAGGGTTCCATATCGCTGTTAACGTAGTTGGAGAAATAAGGCGTACCGTACTTGGAGGTCATTTCGAAGAGAAGCTTGTTGTTCTCGGTTTCGGACCAGTCAAAATCACGGGTGATGGAATAGGTGGGAATCGGATACTGGAAGCCTCTTCCGTTGGCGGCGCCCTCGATCATAATTTCGATGAACGCGCGGTTGCCCATATCCATTTCTTTTTTACAGTCGCCGTATTTGAAATCGACGCGTTTGCCGCCGATGATACAATACTCATCCTCAAGGTCGTGCGGGCAGGTCCAGTCCAGCGTGATGTTGGAGAAGGGTGCCTGCGTACCCCAACGGCTGGGGGTATTCACACCGTAAACAAAGGATTCGATGCACTTTTTGACCGCATCGTAGCTGAGATTGTCGATCTTAACGAAGGGAGCAAGATAGGTATCAAAAGAGGAGAACGCCTGTGCGCCTGCCCATTCATTCTGCATAATGCCAAGGAAGTTGACCATTTGGTTGCAGAGGGTGGCAAGGTGCTTTGCGGGAGCCGAGGTGATCTTTCCGGGAACGCCGCCCAAGCCCTCTTCAATCAACTGCTTGAGAGACCAACCGGCGCAGTAACCGGTGAGCATGGAAAGGTCGTGCAGATGGATGTCCGCATTCTTATGAGCAGAGGAAATTTCATCGTCGTAAATTTCGCTGAGCCAATAGTTGGCGGTGATCGCACCGGAGTTGTTGAGGATCAGACCACCGACCGAATAGGTAACAGTCGAGTTCTCCTTCACACGCCAGTCAATGTTTTTCACATACTGGTTGACAATGTCCGTATAGTCCACCAAGGTGGATTTCATATTACGCAGTTTTTCTCTCTGACGGCGGTAGAGAATGTATGCCTTGGCAACGTCGGCATAGCCGGCCTGTACCAAAACGGTTTCTACGCTGTCTTGGATGTCTTCCACGGCAACGACGTCGTTTTCTACCTTGGGTTCAAAATCACTCGTAACCTTCAGCGCCAAGAAATCGATGATGTTGTCATTGTAGTTGCGCTCGCACGCTTCAAAAGCGAGCTTGATCGCAGAGGAGATTTTGGAAATCTCAAATGCTACGACTTTGCCGTCTCTTTTAATAACCTGATACATAATAACTCCTTTTCACTGTTCTTCCTGACCCCGCAGCTGTGCCGCAGGAACGGTTTTTCTGATTTGGGAAAGAATATTTTTCATCTCTCCGGGGGAAAACGCTTCACAGCCCTTTCCCAAAATGTTTCCGGAATCCACAAAGCCCTGCAAGAAATACCGCTTCTCCCCTGCCAACAGGCGGCCCAGAGAGCCGATATCCTCCGCCGTATGGATTCCCTTGACCAAAGTGGTGCGAAATTCATATTCCACCCCGCTCTTGCGCAGAACGTCCATACTGCGTTCAAACACCGAAATGTCCATTTCCACGCCGATGGCTCTCTGATAGGACTCGAGGGCACTCTTGACGTCCATTGCGACGTAGTTCACGCCCCCCTCGGCAAGCAGAGCCGAAAGCGCTTCGGGGTCGGATCCGTTGGTGTCGAGTTTTACGGCATAACCCATTTCTTTCACCTTTTTCACAAAATCGGAAAGATCGGGTTGGAGCAGCGGCTCCCCGCCGGTAATACACACACCGTCCAAAATTCCCTTTCGCTTTTCCAAATAAGAGAGCACTTCCTGCTCTGCATTTTGCTCTTGGCTCGGGTGCTTGACCAGAGTCGCGTTGTGGCAAAACGGACAGCGCAGATTACAAGCGCCGCAGAATACCGTGCAGGCAACCTTACCCGGAAAATCCAAAAGGGTCAGCTTTTGAAATCCTTGAATATTCATTTTCATTCCTCTTTGATTTGTTGCCTATACAGTATACCACATCTTTTTTCCCGCGTCAAGAAAAAGCCACAAGATATTGTGTGTTTATCAAAAAGTGCAAACAATATCTTGTGTTGCAAGGGGTGAAAAAGAAGAAGCCCCTTTGCCGTAAAATTCGGCAAAAGGGCTTGAAATCTTTGCTTTATTCGACTTTTTTATCTCTCAAATACGGTGAAAAACGAGGGGTTCCTGATCCTTAGCAGACAGGGTCAGAGTATCATTTGTGACAAAGAATTGATACTGTGAATTTTTGCCGTCACTGCAGATGGTCAGATTCTCTCCCTGAACAGAAAACGTTCCGAACGGAATGGAAAACGGAATCTCATCTCCGGCTTTCTGTTCCAAATTAATTTTCCCCTCTTCGGTGAAATGATAGACCATATCGACCGTGCCCAGTGCCTCGTCTTCGATGCTGATCTCCCACCGTCCGACCAAGCTCTGCTCGGAAGAAGAACAGGAAGCAAGGGACAACAAACACAAAAAAACAAGCAACAGCGCAACCAAACTTTGCTTTTTCACTTCGCGTCCCTCCCTTTCGTTTTTTCTCATTATGACCGAATCCGAGGGCTTTGTCAATGGGTTTGATTAAAAAAATCTATATTTTATTTACTTATTGTTCATAATTTTGACCACCGAAACGCTCAGGTCATCGCGGAACTGCCCTTTCTCCTTTGCCTGTTCAAAAATCCGTTCGCAAAGCGCGGCGGCACAATCAAAGCTCGCGCCGGAAAGCAAGCGAATGAGCCATC
>JAZNNH010000040.1:0-3596 GCA_045580105.1 Eubacteriales bacterium
AGACCGCTTGCCTCCGACTTAGATTTGTGCAATCACGCAAAGAAGTCCGCCAACGATAAAACAAGAAAGCAAGTTCATATTTTCTCCTTTTGAATTCGAACCAAATGGGCAACACCCGGAATGGTTTCTTTTTGCAGCACCGTATTTGGATTTAATAGAGCCCCCGTTCCGATGAGCAAAACATCCTTCATATTTCCCTCGCGAAGCTGAGAAGCGATATATCCCGAAAAGACGGAGGCAGAGCAGCCGCATCCGCTGCCACCTGCACCGACTTCCTGTGAATTGACGTCATAGATCAATTCGCCGCAATCAAAATATCGATCAGAAAGATCAAGACCGGCGCTGGAACAAAGCTCTCTTAAGATTCGTTTTCCTTCCAAGCCCAGATCTCCGGACAGTATCGCATCAAACTCTTCCGGCTTTTTTGTTGTCTGAGAAAAATATCTCAAAAGGGTATCTGCACAGGCAGGTGCCATCGCCGCTCCCATATTGTTGGCGTCCGTAATACCGGCATCTACGATGATTCCCGGTAAGAATTCCGATATTTTAATTTTCGCTTTGTCATTTTCTTCAAGAATCACGCATCCTGCCCCCGTCACCGTCGTTTGAGCCGTCGGTGTCCTTTGGCAGCCGTATTCAAGAGGGAAGCGATATTGCCGTTCCGCAGAACAAAAATGAGAAGATGCAACAGACAGCGTCGTTTGAGCCAAGCCGCATTCTATGCTCATCGCAGCAAGTCCCATGGAGAGCGCAAACGTTGAACAAGCACCGTACAGCCCGAGATAGGGAATATATTGCTCCTTGATTCCAAACGTCGTGGAAGCACATTGATTGGTTAAATCTCCGCCAAAGGCCAAATCGATTTCATTTGCCGCAAGCTTTGCTTTTTTGATCGCTACCTCCGCACTTTGTCTGACCATTTCGGCTTCTGCTTTTTCCCAAGTATCCATCCCGAATTTACTGTCTTGGGAGGATAAATCAAAGTATTTTTTGAGCGGGCCCTTAAATTCCAATTCACCGACAACGGCAGCACAGCTTCTGATTCCGATTGTTTTTTCAAACTTAAAAATTGATCTGGACATCGTTCTTTCCTTTTCTCCTAATTTACATCCTTATTATGCGTTCAAAGAAAAAGAATATACAAAAAGAAGGCCTCTGTCAGAAGCCTTCTTTTGGAAAATATTAGTCGTTTGTATAGTTATCAAAATAACCTTGAACGAAAACAACCGGAGTACCTTTGTCGCCGGAGCCACTGGTCAAGTCACACAGGGAGCCGATCAAGTCGGTCAATTGACGAGGCGTTGTTCCTTGTGATGCCATATTACCAACAAGGTTTTCGTTCTTCTTTTGAATGCTGGCGGAAATGGCAGCTTTCAAAGCTTCGCCCGACAAATCCTTGTAGTCGTTGTCGGCAAGATACTTCAATTTCAATTCATTGGGAGTTCCGATCAGCCCGTCCGTAAAAGCAGGGGACACAACCGGATCTGCCAATTCCCAAATCTTTCCTTGCGGATCCTTAAACGCACCGTCACCGTATACCATCACTTCGACGTGCTTTCCGGTCTTCTCAAGGATGATCTTTTGAATCTCCAAAACAAGCGGTTTGCAGTTTCTGGGGAAGAGCTTTACGGTTTCTTCCGTCGCCTTGTTGGAACCGAGAAGACCGTAATTCTCATTATAACCGGAACCGTCAATAGGTTGGGTCATAATATCGTCCAGACCGCAAACAACCTTTGCACCTGCCTTTTCAAGGAGGTGTTTGGTTCTCTTTCTGGTGTGGATATCACAGGTTAAAACGCATTCTGCGTAGGGGAGAATTGCTTTTGCCTGATTGGCAAAAATGATTTCCACCTCTGCCCCCATTTCGCGGACGAGATCGCCATAATAGGCAACGTAATCCACGCCGGTAAATTCGTGCTTGTTTTCGCCGAACAGTTCACGATATTTTTCCAAGGACAAAACGTCAGTATAGGGATCGATGCCTGCTTCATCCAATTTGTCAAGACTGACAAGCTCGTTGCCAACCTCGTCAGAAGGATAGCTGAGCATCAAAACCACTTTCTTTGCTCCCTTGGCAATACCGCGCAGACAAATGGCAAAACGGTTTCTTGAAAGGATGGGGAAGATAACACCGATCGTTTCACCGCCGAGTTTTTTGCGAACGTCGCCGGCGATTTGATCAACCGAAACATAGTTTCCCTGAGCGCGAGCAACGATGGATTCCGTCAAGGCAATGACGTCGCGATCACGAATCGCAAATCTTTCATATTCAGCTGCTTCGAGAACACTGCTCGATACAATTTCAGCAAGGTTATCGCCCTGTCTGATAATAGGGCAACGAATACCGCGAGAAACCGTACCGACTCTTCTATTTTTTTCTTGCATAAGATGCGCCACCTTTTCATAAAAATCCGTTGCGAAAGCTTGTCCACAACAGAAATAGTATACTACAAATTCAATCTGACTTCAATAGCTTCTTTGCAAAAACCGATGTTTTTTGCGTTAGATGTAAAGAGCAATCAAAGCCAATCTCTGAGCACTGCGAGCAACAGAGTCAAGATTTGCATATTCATCCACGGAGTGAATTCTTCCGCCAACCGTGCCGATATTGTCGCAGCAGGGAATGTTCTGCTGGGTGATGTATGCCGCGTCGGATCCACCGGTCGCTTTCTTATAGGTCACCGGAGTCATACCGTGCTCGGTGAAGATTTCATTCATCTTCTCAAAGAGCTTCATGTTGGTATCGGTGATCGGCATTCCGGGACGGGAGCTGATTTCTTCTACCTCGCAGGTCGTGCCGGGCAAGAAGCTGGTTTCGCTCACGCGCTTGACTTCGGAAAGAACCAACTGATGATCTTCTTCGGTCAAATAACGGAAATCGGCATAGAAGCTACAGGTTTCTGCCACAGAGTTGGCAACCGTACCGCCTTCGATTACACCACAGTTACAGGTAACACTTTCAATGTCTTTATATTTTTCCAGTTCAATGATCTTGTATGCAGCTTCCGTAACGGCGTTGATGCCCTTATGGCACTGAGAAGAATGTGCGGCTTTTCCTTTCACGTGGAAACGAAAACGGTGAATACCTTTGCGATACAGAACAACGGAAGTATAATCAGCATTTCCTTCGTTGTTGATAAAGCAAACTGCACCCTTGGACTTTTCAATCATAAAGTCAATGGTCTTCTTACCGCTGTTTTTGCTGCTGGTTTCTTCGTCTGTTTGAAGAATCAGCTTGACGGGACGGGAACGGAATCCCAAAAGACGCAGAGCATCCATCGCAAGGAACGCGCAAACTACGCCGCCCTTACAGTCGATTACACCGGGACCGTACATTTTCTTATCGTCGCGGTGAACGGGGGGATAACCGAAAAGACCCACGGGATGAACGGTATCAAGATGGCCTGAAAAGACCACGGGAGCTTCCTTGGAGTCGGCATTCATGGTGATGCAAACGGGGTTACCGGCGCCTTCCATTTCGCGCACTTCAACGTCCCAACCGCGCTCTTCGGCAAGTTTAATAAAATACTGACCGCAAAGGTCAACGTTTTCTTTCAGAGACGTGGGCGATTCAATGTTGCACACATCCTCCAGAA
>JAZNNH010000041.1:0-22230 GCA_045580105.1 Eubacteriales bacterium
CTTGGCCTCCGACTTGGAGGGCTTTTTGTGTGCAAATTGCTTTTATTTATGATATTTTGAGCCGGCAAGAATACCGGAAGCGCGGTAAATTTGTTCTGCCAGCATCACACGAAACAGAGAATGGGCAAAGGTCATCGGAGAAAATGAAAGGCGAAGGTCGCATATCTTTTTGACCTCTTCGGAAAGCCCCCAAGACGAGCCGATCAAATATACCACCGAACACTTTCCTCCAAGGGCAATTTTTTCAAACAGTTCGGAAAGATCTTCGGAGGACATACTCTTCCCCTCAATACAAAGGGCGATCTTATAGCTTTTCTGATACTTGGGTTGAGAGAGAATTTTAAAAAAACTGTCCGCTTCTTTTTTCAAGGTCAGACGGATCTCGTCTTCACTCAGTTCCCGACCGGGTGTTTTTTCCGGTTTTAAAGCAATATCCTGAAGCGAACCGAACGCATTCATTCGTTTTTGATATTCCTCAAACGCTGAGCGAAACCAGCTTTCCTTTCCCTCTCCCATGTGGATGATGGTATGTATCATAATACTTTTGTTACCTCATAGCGATCGGCGATCTGCAGGGCAAAATCTTTTGTTTCCGTTGCACCGCAAGCGTTGAGAGCCGAAAGGCATTCTTGTTTTGCACACGCAGGCGTGTTGTTCTCGCGCGACAGATGAAAGAGTGTGAAGCTGTCACAGCCGTTTTGCAACAGCTCCCCGCAAAACGCAGCGCAAGCGCGATTGTTCAAATGTCCGTGGTCGGATGCAACGCGCTCCTTCAAATACGGCGGATAGGGTCCGTCGTAGAGCATATCCAAATCGTGATTGGATTCCAAGATTACTTTTTTGCATCCCAAAAGTGCCTGTCGAACAGAGTCGGACACGTGTCCTAAGTCCGTGGCAATCCCCAGTTCACGATCGCCGACAAGAAACCCTTGGCTATCCACGCTGTCGTGCGGAGTGCGAAAGGGCGTCAGACAAAGCGAGCCCACCTCATACTCCTGTCCCGGCTCGACCGTGCGGATACAGCGAGCCAGATCCGCGGCTTGACGAGCGTCTTTGGCAAGCAGCGAAAGATACATTTCTTTGGCCACTTCCCTTTGACAGTAAAGGGGGATCGAAAGGTGCTTGGCGATCATCGGAAGCCCCTTTGTGTGGTCGGAATGCTCGTGGGTGATAAAGATGCCGTCGATTTCATCCAAATCGGTGGATAGCATTTGCAGTTTTTCCCGAATTTGGCGCATACTGCCGCCGGCATCGATCAAAATCCGGCTGTTCTTGTCTTCCAAATAGATACAGTTACCGGAAGAGCCGGAAAAAAGTGTATAGCAGGTCATAGCAATCCTTTCATGCAAAAATTGTTACGATAAGCCAATCAAAAAGGAAAATCAAATAGAACGGAAGCACCGTAACAAGGAGAATTTGAGAGATCAAAGGACGAAGTTCTTCCCTGATATGAAGCGGATTAGGTGTTGGCAATTTCTCTTTCGGCTCCTCTTTTTCTTTCTCCTCCTCCACGATTCGAAAGCGGCGGTACTTATCTTTTCGTTTGATCGGATGGCTTTTTCCTTTATCTAATAAATACTGCTTGCGCGATTTTGCTTCCCGTTTTCGATCCTCATCTAAAATCGGACGAAGTCCTCCGTTGACCAAAACGTACAAAACGGAAAGAACAAAACAGAAAATAGCATAGGAAGTCATCACGGGAAGATAAAACTCGGTATAGCCCAAGCTAAAATAGATCAGCGAAAGAAAGCCGGTCCAAAGAAGCAGCACAATCAATCTTCTTTTCTTGGTAAACATCATCTCTGTTCCTTATAAATCCGATACATTTCACAAAGCCCCGTAAAGCGGCGGGAAATGCTGTTGTTTTCGACCATATTTTGAATGGAAATCTGATTCCCCACCAAAACAACCATACTTTTGGCTCGGGTCACGGCAGTATAAAGCAGATTTCGGGTCGCGAGCATAGGGGGTGGATTGAGAACCGGGAAAATAACCACGGGATATTCGCTGCCTTGGCTTTTGTGAACCGTTACGGCAAAGGCGTGCTCGATTTCCGTCAAATCATCAAAGGGATAGCGCACGAGTTTTCCGTCAAAATTGACCGTGATGATCTCTTCTTCGCGATCAATTTGCCAAATATAGCCGATGTCACCGTTGAAAACTCCCATTCCGGTGACGTTTTCATCGTGTGCCATCACCCATTGTGCGTCGTAGTTGTTGCGAATTTGCATGACCTTATCCTGCTCACGGAACACGACTTCGCGAAACGCTTTTTCATTCTTTTCGAAAGACGGCGGATTGAGCGCTTCCTGCAACAGAAGATTGAGCCGAACCGTTCCCAGTTCCCCTTTTCGGGTACAGCTGATCACTTGAATTCCGTCGCGGATCTCATCTCCGTAGCGGTTAGGAAGGCGGTCGCGACAAAGGGAAACCACGGTGCTTGCCGCTTGAGAAATGTTATGGCGCTGTACCAAGAAGAAATCTCCTTCTTTGCCGGACGCGATCGGCATTTCGCCGCGATTGATGCGATGCGCGTTTTCGACGATGGCACTATCTTCTCTTTGACGGAAGATTTCGTTCAAGCGGCAAACGCGAAACGCCCCGCTCTCGATCGTATCGCGCAAAACCTCGCCCGCGCCGACACTGGGAAGCTGATCGGAATCTCCGATGAGAATGATGCGCGTGCCGGGACGCACCGCCTGAAGAAAGGCGGCGAACAAATGGATATCCACCATGGAAAGCTCGTCTACGATGATCGCATCCGCTTCCAGCGGATTTTTCTGGTTTCGGCAAAACTTGACCTTCTCATCGGGAGAATATTCCATCTCGAGCAAGCGATGAAGCGTTTTGGCGGGAAAGAGCGTGGATTGACTCATTCGTTTGGCTGCTCTTCCCGTGGGAGCCGCCAACGCCGTTTCCATTCCCACCTGTTCAAAAATGCGAACAATGGCTTTGATGATGGTGGTTTTACCCGTACCGGGGCCGCCCGTGAGGATGGTGACCGGTGTGTTGAGCGCGCTCAAGATCGCTTCTTTTTGCTTGGGGGCATAGCGAATGTTTTCTTGCTTTTCAATGGTTTCCACAAGATCTTCCACGTCGGCAATGGAGCCGTAAAGATTGATCCGTGAAAGCGAAACCAAGCGGGATGCCGCCTGCGTTTCTGCGGAAAACAGCTCCGGAAGATAGATGCTGTGGTCGGGATGGTTGCTGTTACAAATCAGCTCGCCATTCCGACAAAGATCGTCGAGCACGGAGCGTACCTGCTCCTCTGCCACGTCCAGAAGCTGTGCGGTTGCGGGTATGATTTTTTGTTTCGGAAGATAGGTGTGACCGTTGGCGGAGGCATTAAACTGCAATACGTAGCAGAGTCCTGCTCGGATGCGCTCGCGAGAGTCTTTTTGCAAGCCAAGACTTGCCGCCATGGCATCCGCCCGTTCAAATCCGACACCGTAAATTTCTTCACACAGAATATACGGATTTCGCTTCACAATATCCACCGCGGCATCGCCCCATCTCTTGTAGATGCGAACCGAGGTGGTCGAACCGAAAAAGCCGCTGAAAAACATCATAATGTTACGAACTCCGAACTGCTCGCGAAAGCAGGCGGAAATGTTTCTTGCTTTGCGCGCGGAAATACCGGGAATATCGGAGAGCAGATCCGGATTGTGCTCCATCACGTCAAAGGTGTCTTCTCCGAAACGATCGACGATTTTTTTCGCCAGTTTCGGGCCGATCCCGTGAATGGCGCGGGAAGAAAGATAGCGCAGCATCGCGTTTTCATCCGCAGGGATGCTTTTTTCAAAATAACTGACTTTAAACTGTTTTCCGTAGGTGGGATGATTGACCCACTGACCCATGGCACGGACCGCATCACCAACCATCAAGCTGGGCATAATACCAATCAGAGTAACCGGCTCGCGTTCCCACTCAATGGAGCAGACCGTATAGCCGCTCTCGTCGCTTTGAAAGACAATATCTTCGATCTCGCCCTCTATGGTAACAAGTTCTTCTTTTTCAGACATTTTTTCTCCTCCTTTCTTGCAAAAGGATGACAACAAACCAAATCATAACAAAACAGGAAAGCGCAGGGAGAACGACGTCCCCCAGTTTCGAATAAAGCGTATTTTCATCCGAAAACGATACGGTTTCGGTCAAAACCCCTTTTTCCAAGGGGCCGAGCACGCTCTTCAGGCGTCCGTTTTCGTCAATCACGGCGGAAACGCCGGAATTGGCACAACGAACGGTTCCGCGACCGTTTTCCACGCTGCGGAATACGGCGTGCGCCAAATGCTGCCAGACCGCGGGAGAATCCTCATACCAAGAATCGTTGGTAACGATCACCAAAAGATTCGCCCCGTCACGCACGCTTTTTCTGACGACGTCGGGAAAGATGGATTCAAAGCAGATCACCGTCCCGATCTTCTTCCCCTCCCAATCCATCAAAGCAGAAGAAGAGCCCGCCTGAAGGTCTTCGGAGAGCATATTAATCTTGGTAAGAGCGGGAAAAAGCGTGGACACAACCTTGCGATACGGCATTCTTTCGCCAAAGGGAACGAGAATTTGCTTCGAATAGGGCTCGGACACGTTTTTTTCATCCAAAAGGATGGCGCTGTTGGTGGTTTTTCCGTCCTGCTTCCAAAAGCAGCCCATCAGAATGGGCGTGGAAAGGGTTTCGGAAAGCCCTTGATAAAGCGAAAGCAGGCGCTCGTTTTCGGCAAGATTGGTTGGCACCGCACTTTCGGGCCATATCACCAGATCCGAATCGCGGGGGGTTGCGTTTTCGGTCAAGGAAACGTAGGTTTCCAAAGAGGTTTGCGCCCCGTTCCACTTATCACCGGAAAGGACACAGCCCTGAACGCAGGAAACCTGAATACTTTTCCCCTCCTGCGCTCCTTCAAGTCGAAGCAAACCGAAGAGAAGATTGGAAGAAAAAAGAAGCAGCGCCAAAAGACCCGAAGCGATTCGTTTTTTCTTCTTAGAACAGAGGGCAAGCGCCAAAAGAGCGGAAACGAAAAGAATCAGACAATCCAGCCCCTCTGCACCGAATAGGGATGCCGACTGAATCAGCGCGGGAGCACGGTACTGCCCGAGAGAAATTCGGATCCACGGAAAAGCAAGCTCCGATGCTCTTTGGATTCTGAGGGCAAACAAAATTCCCACAATGGCAGAAGAAAGAACCAAAAACGGTTG
The DNA here is from genome assembly GCA_045580105.1 of Eubacteriales bacterium. Classification (GTDB taxonomy): domain Bacteria; phylum Bacillota; class Clostridia; order Oscillospirales; family SIG627; genus RGIG5579. Next base: position 5,191 of record JAZNNH010000041.1, read on the forward strand.
CTTGGTTTGCTTGGAAACAAAGCAGCCAAGGAGAAACGGGGCGGCAAACGCCAAACCGTGTGCGGCGGAAATGCCGACCCACGCAAGCAGAATGACCCCAAGTGAAGCGGGGCGGCTGAGCCCTGCAAAATCCAGCGGATAAAGCCAAAGAAACCAAAAATAGACAAAGAGATGGTAAAAAAAGCCGAAATACGCGCCTTTGGCAAACGCACTGCGGAAGCGAAGTTTTCCACAGCCCCGAAGAAGGCAGACGAAAAAGGGCACGAAGGAAACCCAAGAAAGAAGATACAAAGAGGAAAAGGTCAAGGGCAAAGCCGCAAGGAGAGCGGAAGCAAAAAGGAGCGAAAAATCGCTTGTGAACACGCGCCGCACTCGCTTCATTTCATCTCCTCCTTTCCCCTTTTTGTAATAATTTATTATACTATAAATCAGAAAAAATGTAAAGGCGAATTCTTGACAAAAAAAGAAAACAAACTATAATAGAAAGAGTATGAAAGGTGGGATCTTGATGAGCGAATGTACCCATAATTGTGAAACTTGCGGAAGCGATTGCAGTCAAAAAAAAGAAAGCATGATTGAAATGCCGAACCGCAACAGCAAAGTAAAAAAAGTCATTGGTGTTGTCAGTGGAAAGGGTGGTGTCGGAAAAAGTTTGATCACCTCCCTATTGGCTTCTCACACCGCAAAAGAAGGCAAGAAAACGGCTGTTTTGGATGCTGACCTGACCGGTCCGAGTATTCCGAAGGCCTTTGGTATCCACCAGCGCGCCGGCGCAGACGAAGACGGCTTCATTCCGGTGGAAAGCCGCAGCGGAATCAAAATCATGAGCTTGAACCTGCTTTTGGAAAACGAAACCGATCCCGTCGTATGGCGCGGACCTGTTATCGCAGGAACCGTAAAGCAGTTCTGGACCGACGTCAACTGGGGTGACGTGGACTTTATGTACGTCGATATGCCTCCCGGAACGGGCGACGTTCCTCTGACGGTATTCCAATCTCTTCCCATTGACGGAATCGTTGTGGTGACCTCTCCGCAGGAGCTGGTTTCCATGATCGTGGAAAAAGCCGTTAACATGGCAAAGCTGATGAACATTCCCATTTTGGGTCTGGTTGAAAATATGTCCTATTACGTTTGTCCCGACTGTGGCAAAGATCACGCCATTTTCGGTCAAAGCCGTGTGGAAGAGCTGGCAAAGGAATACAATATTCCCTCGTTTGCCCGTCTTCCCATCGACCCCACCTTGGCACAGCTCGTTGACAGAGGTATGGTCGAGGCATACGACACCGAGCCCTTGGAAACCATTTTCAAAACCGTCAACGCATAACAGAAAAACAAAAAGGTACGCAAAGCGTACCTTTTTCTTTTTACAAAAACGAAAAACTTGCGATCTCGCGCACCTGCGGAAGATCGGATGACAGCAGGGCTTGACGGATGGCGTTGTTTTCAAAGGCAATTTTAGAAAGGCGGGATTCGATTTCGCCGGCAAGATCGGTATTCATACTGTCGGAAAACACCTTGACGTCGGAAATGATCCCTTTTTCAAAGGAAAAGAGAATTTGAACGCCGCCCCAAGAAAAACGCTCTCTCCATTCCAAATCAAATTTCGGAGTTTCGCCCAAGCGCCAAGAATCGGATCGGTGCTTTGTTTCATACGCGGCAATTTCCTCGCGTTCGCGGTCTGTGAAGACATACGTTTCCGCAGCGCCGTATTCTGTTTCAAATTCTTGAATCAAAGCATTCCGGAGCGTTGAAACCTGAAGATCGGGCAAGGATTCGTTCAAATTGCAAACCCGCGCGCGCACCGAAGAGATTCCTTTCGAGCGAATCTTCTTGGGATCGACGGTTAGATACCGGGAAAGGCGGGAAAGATCGGAGGAGATGAGAAGCGTTCCGTGGTGCTGTTTTTTTCCGTGACGGGTGGCGTAAGCGGTGCCGGAAAACTTCTTTTCCTGCCACACAAGGTCGTTGCGTCCGGAAAAAGAACAGTCGACTCCGAGTTTTTTTAATGCGGTTAAAATCAAATTCAACTGACGGTCCAGATCGTATCGGGCAGGGCCTGCGATAAAGGAAAAATTGAGGTTTCCCAAATCGTGATACACCGCACCGCCGCCACTGACTCTGCGCACCAGTTGGACCCCTTCCTCCTGCATTTTCGCAAGGTTGCATTCCAGCCAAGGATTTTGATTTTTTCCGATGATGACCGCGTTTTCATTCTGATACAGATGCAAAATCAGATCCTCTTCTCCCACGTGATCCAAAAGCCATTCATCGGTAGCAAGGTTCTGATAGCCACAGTAGCGGCTTGATACATAAACGAAGTTTTTCTGCATACAAACCTCCTTTAACGCTATCAGTATAACAAAAATCGAGAAAAACGCAAGTTGAAATTGACACTCTTCTGATTTTTTTTTATAATGAATGGGAACAGTGAGGAAAGGGAAACAATATGGCTGAAAAAACAAAAATCGTTTACGTTTGCTCCTCTTGCGGCAACGTGCAAAGCAAATGGAGCGGTCAATGCAAAGAATGCGGCGAATGGAACACCATGCAAGAAGAAGTGCAGATTTCCGCCGCCGCTTCCAAACAAAAAAGCGCACCGATCTTAGTACAGGATTTTAACGAAGCGGTGAAGCTTGCTGACATTCAGGAAGAACAACTGTTCGGCGAACGATATAAAACCGGAATCGGAGAGCTGGATCGCGCGTTGGGCGGCGGCATCGTTCGCGGCTCCGTGGCGCTCATTTCGGGCGAACCCGGCATCGGCAAATCCACGCTGCTCCTGCAGATCTGCAAAGAAATGCAGACGCAAAAGGTGCTCTACGTTTCCGGAGAAGAATCGCAGCTTCAGATCAAAATGCGTGCCAAGCGACTGGATGCGCTGACCGATAATATTTATCTACAATGCGAAACCGACATCGACGCCATTCTTTCCGAAATCGGCCGCATTTCCCCCGACATTCTCATCATCGATTCGGTTCAAACCATGCAAGACACCACGCTTTCCGCTTCGGCAGGAAGCACCTCGCAGGTGAAGGCATGCTCTGCCAAAATCCTTGCCCTAACCAAAAAAGTCGGTTTTTCCACCATCCTTGTCGGACACGTCAACAAAGACGGCGTGATTGCCGGCCCGAAGCTTTTGGAACACATGGTGGACGTAGTACTGTATTTTGAGGGCGAGCGCACGCAAAGCTGCCGCATCCTGCGCACGATCAAGAACCGCTACGGCTCTACCAACGAAATCGGTCTGTTTGAAATGACCGATGCCGGCTTGGAAGAGGTTCCCGATCCCAGCAGACGCCTCTTGGAAGACAGTCCTAAGCACGTTTCGGGCTCTTGTCCCGTTTGTCTGATGGAAGGCACGCGCCCCATTATGACCGAAGTGCAGGCGCTGATTACCAAATCCCCGTTCCCCAATCCCAAGCGCCTTTCCAGCGGTGTCGATTACAACCGTATGGCAATGCTCCTCGCGGTCTTGGAAAAACGGCTGGGTCTTCGCTTTTTCGATCGGGACGTTTATATGAACGTCGTGGGCGGACTCCGTTTGGACGAAACCGCCGCAGATCTTGGCATTTGCACCGCCGCCATCAGCAGTACCATGGATTTAAAGCTTCCGGGAAATCTCATTGCCATTGGTGAAGTGGGTCTTTCGGGAGAGTGCCGAACCATCTCCGACTCCGATCTTCGGGTCGCGGAAGCGGCACGCTTGGGATTTGAAACGATTTTACTTCCCCAAAAACAGGCCGAACGCTTAAAAAAGAAACCCAAAGGGGTCAATCTCGTCCCCATTCGAAGCGTTTTTGATTTGGTCGGAACGCTAAAGGAGATCTGTCATGAGAGCGAATGAATTTGCCCGAAAGGAGCATTTTTCCTTTTCGGATCTGGTTGAAATCGTTTCCCTCCTTCGCTCGCCCGAGGGCTGCCCGTGGGATCGGGTGCAAACCCACAAGTCCCTGCGCAACAACTTTGTAGAAGAAGCGTACGAGGTCTGCGAGGGAATTGACCGAGAAGACCATTCTCTTCTTTGTGAAGAATTGGGGGACGTTCTGTTGCAGATCGTCTTTCACGCCGGCATCGCAAAGGATGAAGGCGCGTTTACGATCGATTGCGTCATCGACGGCATTTGCAAAAAAATGATTTCCCGTCATCCGCATATTTTTTCGGAAGACCCCACCGTGACGCCCGAAAGCTGGGAAGAGATTAAGCGCAAAGAAAAAGGCGAACGCACCCTTTCCGATTCCCTTTCCCGCGTTTCCACTTCCCTGCCGGCACTCAAACGCGCACAAAAGTTTATTGCGCGCGGCGCGCCCGTGCCCGAATGCAACGAGGACGACCCGCTTCAGTCGTTCGGCATGCAATTGTTCCGGCTTTGTTGCCGGGCAAGCGAGGCAAACGTCGATCCCGAAGAAGCCCTGAATGATTTTTTGAAGAGAGGGCTTGAAAAATGCACAAATTGTGAATAGTTTTTTTGTTTTTTTTGTCGATTTTCACATCGTTTTGTGAAAAAGTCTTGAAATTCCTACTTTCGCGTGGTAAACTGATTTTATCGTGAAATTCATTTTGAAGGAGATTTCGTTATGAATAAAACACAACTGATCGAGGCACTGGCTTCCAAAACCAATATGAAGAAAAAAGACGCCGAGCTGGCTGTCAACAGCGTATTTTCCGCTATGACAGAGGCATTGGTAAAAGGAGAAAAGGTTCAAATCTCGGGTTTTGGCAGTTTTGAAACCAAAAAGCGTGCTGCCAGAATCGGACGCAATCCCCACACCCATGAAAAAATGCAAATCCCTGCTTTCAAAAGCGCAAGCTTTTCTCCCAGCAAGACCCTGAAAGCCGAAATCAATAAATAAGGACACAAAAGGGCTGCCTTCGGCAGTTCCTTTTTTATTCAAATGAGATTAGACAAATTTTTAAAAGTATCGCGTATCATTAAACGTCGCACCGTTGCCAACGACGCCTGCAGCGAAAACCACGTCATCGTAAACGGCAAGACAGTCAAGCCGGCATACGATTTGAAGATCGGGGATGTGATCGAAGTGCACTTCGGCGAGCGGGTGTTCCGCTGTCGCGTCAAGGATATGCCCGAGCACACCACCAAAAACGACGCCGCCACCCTTTACGAGGTTTTGGAATAATTTCCCCTTTTCTTTCATAAGATACACTACCGAAATGAGGTGATTTTATGGAAGAAAAGAAGCACTCGGTTCAGTTAAACCAACGCTCCGACCTCTTTTTTACCGGCATTCTTTCCGTCGTAAGTTTTCAGGAAGATGCGGTGGAATTGGAAAGCACGATGGGCTTTTGCCAAATCACGGGAAGCGACCTTCATATGGAAAAGCTGGACTTGGAAAAGGGCGAAGTCATTTTAAAGGGAACCGTTAAAAGTCTTTATTACCCCGAGGAGCAAAAAGAACAAACAAAAGGGTTATTTCGCAAGATTTTCTCATGATCGAAAACCAAATTCATCTGGATACCTCTTTGTTTTTGTATTCCATCGCGTTGGGTTTTCTGTTCGGGCTGTATTACGAACTGTTCCGCCTTTTGCGACTTTGCTTTTTCAAACACACGTTTTTCATTTTTTGGGAGGATCTGATCTTTTTTCTTCCCATAACCGGTGTTTTTCTGCTTTTCACCTTTGCGTTTTCCGACGGGGTGGTTCGATGGTTTTCCGTTGCGGGACTTGCCATGGGATTTGTGCTGTATCTGAATACACTGGGAAAAATCATTTCTTTTTTCTCCTTTCAGATTTTGCGCGTCATCAAAGCCATTCTTCGTTTTCTGTATTCCATCACCGTAGCCCCTTTGCTGTCCGTTCTAAAAAAAGTAACAAATTCCCTCTTTACGAAGTTTAAAAAACGGGCTATAATAAGAAAGAAGAAACAACTTGCCTCCCGATTGAACAAGCAAAAGCAACTTCTTTTGAGGAAGGCAGAAAAAGGATTTTCAACAAACCGTTAGGAGTATCTATGCGCCAAAGAATCGGATTTTTCACAAAACTTGCCTTTCTTGCCATTCTCTTCTTTTTGGCAATTTCCATTGTGGATAAAAACATTGAAATCAACGCTCTGAAAAAGGAAGAAGAAAAGCTGAGAGCAGAACGCCAATCCTACACCCTGAAGGTGGAACGGCTCAATTCCCAGCTCAACGAGGAAGTAACGGAAGAAACCATCAAACGAATTGCCAGAGAAAAATTGAATTTAAGAGATCCTGACGATTTGGTTTACGCAAACGATTTGCCCAACTGACTTTCCAAAGCCATCTTTTGATGGCTTTTTTTCTTTTCCCTTGAATAAATTCTCTTTCGCGGTCAACAATAGTATCACAACAAACAAGCACGAAAGGAATTTATTATGGCCAATCAAACGAAAAAGCACAATACAGCAAGCGGGGGCTTATACATAGCCCTGGCTATTTGTATTCTTTCTGTCATCTGCATCGGCGTTTACAGCGCCATTCTCAACATTTTTGATACACCCGTTTTGGAATCTCCCATTGTGGAGCAAAAAAAAGAAAATAAAAACAACGTAAATTCCCAGCAGACCCCACTCCCCTCCGTCACCACACCGAAAGCAACCGCCCCGATGGTGGAAACACCTCAGGAGGACGTAAAAGAACCCCAAGAAGTTCCCGAACAGTCCGCAAACGTTGAAACTCCGGAAGAAAATCCCGAGCAAAACGTCAATGCACTTCCCACGCCTACCACCTATACCATGCCGGTAGCAGGAGACGTATCGGTCGCGTTTTCTCACGATATTTTGGTGTATTCCGAAACCATGAACGATTATCGCGTGCACAACGGCGTTGATCTTTCCGCCGCCTTGGGAACGCCGGTCAAAGCGTTCACGGACGGTGTCGTTTTGGAAGTATACGAAGATCCGCTGATGGGTCAGACGGTGGTTTTACAGCACGGAAATGAAACCAAAAGCATTTATCAAAACCTTTCCGATCAATTGCCCGAGGGCATTACGGTCGGTGCCGCAGTCAAGGAGGGCGACGTCATCGGCGGAGTCGGAGAGACAGTCCTCATTGAATGCGCTCAGCCCCCTCATCTGCACTTTGGAGTTTGTGTCAGCGAAAAATACGTTGACCCGATGGAGTATTTTCAATAACGATCCTGCATGGAAAGGACCCGAACAAAAATTCGGGTCCTTTTTGGCACATTTATTGCACTCTTGCATAAGATACAATGAGTAAAAAATTCAAGGAGGCTTCTTATGCTTGATCCATCAAAAGGCAGCAGAGCCGAAGCGTTCCATCAGCAAACCGCTGACGGCGCCTGTTGCATCGATACATACCGTATTTACGATTCCTGCAGAAATCAGGAATGTCTGGAAGATATGACGGTTATGGTCACCGATGAAGGACAAAAAATCTTGGACGTCGCTTCCGCCATTCGGGTGAAAAGCGCAAACATTCTTTGGACTAAAATTGATACCGAAGAAATGCCGTTTCACAAAGGGTATTTTCAGATCAACACCCGTTACTATTTCCACACGGTTCTGGATTGCTGCACCGGACTCGGAACCGGTCAAGACGTAGCAGGGCTTTGTGTGTTCGATAAAAGCGTGCTGCTTTACGGCGGCGAAGGAAACGTTTCCGTTTTCAAATCCGATATTCAGCCCGACTCGTTCTGCCCTGCCGTATTCTCACCGATTCATCAAAGCACCAATCTTCCCCGTGCCGTGGTGGAAGTGGCAGAACCGGTTGCCCTTCGCTTGAACGTTCTGTGCTGTGAACCCGGTCAGAATTTCGGCAATAAGATCTGCTCGGTCAATCAAATTCCCGAATCCGTTTCTCAAAACTTCGCCGGCTCGTTCCGGGAACCCTGCGCCGGAAACAAAGTGTGTTACCTTTCGCTGGGAATGTTTTCTTTGGTTCGCATTGAGCGCCCCGCACAGCTTGTCATTCCTGCCTGTGACACTTGCGTTCCCGCCGGCAACGGAGAATGCGATCTGCCCCACACGGACCCTTGCGCCCTGTTTCGCTCCATGGAATTTCCCGTAGAAGATTTTTACCCTGAAATTCGATCTTACACAGCCACCGGCAAAGGGGAAGAAACCAAAAACTCCTGTTGCAACCGAAACAAAGATTGTAACCACTAAACCATTTGAAAAAAGCATGCGAAAAGCATGCTTTTTTTCGTCCCCTCGAAAGAAAAAACATCTTGACAAAGGAGGAAATCTTGGGTATACTATGGGTAGAGTACTTTAGATTATAAGGGGTAAATCTTATGAAAAGAATTCTTCCCATTTTATTGGTTTTGATGGTGCTTGTCGCTTTGCTTGCATCCTGCACACCCAAGGACGAACCTGTCACAACTGCGGAGCAGTTCACGGTTGAAGAACAAACAACCGGAGAAGAGTCCACCGTCACCACTACCACCCGTGGCAAACTGGGTATGGGTATTGACGATGCCGATAAGGGCTGGTCTTTCTGGGGTGACCTTTGATTTTCAAAAAAGAAAAGCCGACTTGAAATGAGCAGGGTTGCTAAGGACAGTTATGTTTTATAGGAACGCTGAGCATTGCGAAGGGCAAGAGAATAGAGAGAAGTTTAGGCTTCTCTCTTTTTTCTTGCCCTTTTTCTATTTTATATCCGTACATTCGACTGATGAGCCTTCTTTAAGTACAATTATTGTAGAAACTTAAAGGAGGATATTTTTATGGGTAAGTTTATTGAAGAATTTTATTACGGCAATCTCGATCCACAAGCACGAAGCACCAAAGAAAACAGGGCCGTGCAGAAACAAATGGAAGTCTTGATGTTAAATGAAGATTTCTTAACTGAGAATCTTTCGGGTGAAAGCAAAAAGAGATTTCTTGAGTTTGTCAATGCTTGGGGTGTAGTAAATGGTGAATCCAATCTTGATAGCTTTATAATGGGCTTTCGTTTGGGCGCACAATTTACATTCGATACTTTTGTAAATGATGAAGCTCCATTCAAAGACTTGCTAAAGGAGTGCTAATATGAAGGAAAAGAAATATTACATCGCTTTAGATGATTTTGAACGGCGGGTCGTTGTGAACTGTGTGAATGAAATGCGAAACAAGCTCATTGCCGACGGAAAGTATACCGATGCTTTGGATGAAGTCTTATTAAAGGTTATTCACTCAAAACAGAAGAAACTCAAGGTTATTTATAAGGAGGCTTGATTATGGAGAGAGTTATCTATGACAAGAGTAATGGTTTGTGGTATGAACTGCAGGGGGATTATTACATTCCTTGTTTGAAACTGCCGGATGAAGAACAAGTTGAGGTCGGTGTATGGGGTATGCGGCATTTGGAGTATATCAAACATCATCGCAAAGGATTTTACACATCATTGCTTGTAGGATGTAATCTTAACCGCTATCTTGCTGATATTAATAGGCAGGCAGAAGAAATGTTCGACACTTTAACAAAAAAGCTCAAACAAGCGGAAGGCATTACTGAACAACTCAAGGCTGAAAATCAGATTGAATGGGTTGGTCGGATGAATAACATCCGCAACAGAGCAACAGAGATTATAAACTATAATATAATTTATAATTAAACATAAGCGATGGCAGACCTTATATTAAGCATCGGGCGAAGCAAGCTTGCTCCGAATTCAAAACAGTTAAAAATGTAATTTTTTGTAACAACTGTCGATTACATCGTCAACGTATTGACTTTTTAAAAGAAACGTGATATACTGATTTAAAATTGAATAACTATCGCAGTTTGGTTCCGCTTTCATGCGGATGAGAGGCAAGTTCGGTGCAAATCCGTCGCAACAGTTATTACCGTAATTGAATGCTCCGTCATTCATAAGTCGGAATACTCACCAGGCACAAGCGAAGGTATGTGTACGCAAGTACACCACGTTTTTTAACGAGAAAAGCGTAGCCGTTTTCGTCAGGTGTTAGGGGAGTTGAATATGCCCTCATTTTCTGATGCGATTACTACGCTTTTATTGTAAGATTACAATAAAGGCGTTTTTTATTTTGGTGACGAAATTATGGATAAGAAGTATTACAAAAAGGACTGCATTCTCCTTTTGAAAAACAAGTACATAGAATTACAGTCGCAGGGGTTGACTCGCTATCCTCAGCGTTCGGATTTTGAAAGTCAGGATATTGTAGCGATCAAAGCAATTCTTGGGCCGTGGCCTCGTGCTTTGGAGATTGCGGGAATTAAACCGCCGAGAGATGAAGACCGATTACAGAAGAACAGAGAGAAGCGCATTCGTGCTAAGCGTGCTCGTACTGCGGCACGTAAGGCGTTGGAGAAAGAGCGTAAGAATATTATCAGAGCAGCTCATGACGAGGGCTTTTGCGGAGCGGCGATCATCGATACGGATAAGATCGTGTTTAACGCAGCATTCCGTCCCTATTGCGAAGAAAACCTTTGCGGTCAGTATGGTGTTAATTACTCCTGCCCGCCCGATTGCGGAACACCGGAGGAAATGAAACAAAGAGTGTTATCATATAAGAAAGCCTTGGTACTCAGCACCGAGTGGGAAATTGAGGATTTCTCTCAAACCGACAGAATCAAAGAGGCCAAGGCACAGCATAACGCCGCAATGCTCCGTCTAATGGAAAAGTTGAAATCGGTCGGATATGATGGCTTTATGGTAGGTGCCAGTGGATGCTCGATGTGTAAGCCCTGTAAACTCACAATCGGTGAACCGTGCGAACATACCGATAAAATGTATTCCTGTATGTCTGCATATTGCATCTACGTCAAAAAGCTTGCCGAGGATTGCAAGATCAATTATGACTACAAAGATAATATACTGCCTTTCTTTGGTATGTATGTTTTTGAATAAGATATTACCGCACTTATCCGTGCGCTAATATACAAACCGTGTGCGAATCGAAAAGTTGTAAACTGAATAGATCAAGGAATTCGGTGCGAATCCGAAACAACCCCCATTTCCGTGTTTGACTGTAATGGTCATCAGTCGGGAACCTGTTCGCACATAAAATAGAATACACCCTTTGGAGAGGAGCGTGTGTTCGGAAGCCGCAGATACCTGCGGTATATTTCCGGCACGCTCTTTTTGTATTTGCCGGCAAATGGAAAGGAGGCAAAAGCAATCTCTTATAAAGAGGGTTGAAACACAATGATTAGTAAAGGAGGCCTTGTGAGTGACAACCGAAGAAAAAAAGTCCTTGGCAATAGACCTTCTAAGGCAGAAAGCAGAGGAAGTCGGAAGAGTGCCTTATAAGGAGGATTTCGATGAGGCAACAAGATCACGAATCAAAGCCTTCCTCGGACCTTGGCCAAGAGCTTTGGAGGCGGCAGGACTGAAAGAGCCGAGACCGATTGCCCCAAAATCGGCAAAGCGAAAAAAGTCAGCAACCAAATCCAAAAACCAAGCCATTTCGGCACATCAAAAGCTGGAACGGCGCAGAGCAAAACAGGAAGAAAGCAAATCTTCCACAAGTGACACTACAAAATAAAAAAGGAGAATTTTTGAAATGAACAAGAGAATTCTTAGTATCCTTCTTGCCGTTATTATGGTATTTACGATGATACCGCTGACGGCAGTTGCAACCGAAAACGATTACGTTTACATTTCCGTAAGCTATGATGATAAGTTTAAAGAGGACAAAAACGGAAAGCCTATGGCTTACATTCCTGTTTCCTTTGAAGATCTTGCATCCGTTGATTTGAATGAGTATGGTTTAACGGAATATTTATACGATGAAGACGGTGACGGAACCTATGACACTACCGCACTTCAGCTTATTATCTATGCTCACGAAGAATTGTACGGTGGAGATTGGAGTGACATCACCTTTACCGGCAGTCCCGGAAGCAGCTATTTTGCAGGCGGACTTTTTGGTCAAGACGAAAATCTTAACTATTATCTCAACGGCCAATATCCCCTTGCAGGTGCCGGTTGGGGCGCAACCTCCGATCAGATCGTCTTAGAGCCGGGCGACGTTATCAGTCTTGCCGGTTTTACAAGCTGGGATTTTTATCAGGATTCCGGTTACGGCTTCCATTATTTTGCTGACGAAAACGGCGATATGACCCATACTTATACCGCCGAAATGAATGAGGCTTGTGATATTAAGTTAATTAAAGGAACAAAAGATTATGAGTATAATTCCGTTTTCTTTGATGTTCCTGACTATACCGTTTATTACGGCACCGAACTTTATAACGAAACAGGAAGCGTAACAACGGACGGTGATGCCTGTGCATCCATTACGTTCCCCTCTGCAGGTAAATGGTATTTGTGGGTTGACGGAGGTTACGGCAACGAATATTCCGAATCCATTGTTTCTGCTCCCGGTTATGCAGAAGTAACTGTTAATGCCAAAGCAGCAGCACGACAGCCTCAGGACATCAGTGCAACACTTAATGCAACTATGGCTAAACTTGCCGATACCGTAAAAGCACCTGCTTTCGGTACCAACGCAGGTGAATGGACTGTATTCAGCCTTGCTCGTGGCGACTATTATAATAAGGATAATGCATACTTTACCGATTACTATAATCGAATTGTAGAAACCGTAAATGAAACCGCCGCATCCGTTAATATGAACGGTGCGCTTCATAAAAATAAATCTACCGAAAACTCTCGTTTGATTGTTGCTCTTTCTGCTATCGGCAAGGATGCAACCGCCGTTGGAGATTGGAACTTGGTTGAAGCATACAGTAAAAACGGTTTCGATTGGGTAAAAAAACAGGGCCTCAACGGCACTATGTGGACTCTTATTGCTCTCGATTCTAACAATTACGAAATCAGCGACAGTACCCTCCGTCAGAAATGCGTGGATGAAATCCTTGCAAGACAGCACGATGACGGCGGTTGGGCATTAAGCGCCAATCTTACATACGCTTCTGACCCCGATATGACGGGTATGGCTTTACAGGCATTGTATCCTTACCGTGATCAAGAGGCAGTTGCAGCCGCTTGCGCAGAAGCCTTTGAATGCCTTTCTAAAATGCAGCACGACAACGGTACCTTTGCTTCGGGCGGAAGTGAATGCTCTGAAAGCTGCGCTTGGGTAATCGTAGCTTGTACAACTTGGGGCATCAATCCCGACACCGATGCCCGTTTTGTTAAAAACGGAAAGTCTGTCGTTGACGGTCTTTTGAGCCATTATTTAGAGAGTGAAGCACAGTTCCAGCATATTGTTGGTGCCGGTGCAAACGGTATGGCTACCGATCAGTCTTGCTACGCTCTTGTAGCATATAACCGCTTTGTGAATAACAAAACCTCTCTGTTTGATTACAGCGACGTTGAGTTTGACGGCAAGGCCGAAATTGTACTTGGCAAACCTAAAGCAACTCTCGGTCTTCCTTCTCAGATTACCGATGATATCGGCAAGACCTTCAATGCAACTATCAGTATTGACCAGTGGGATAACACCGCAGGATATAAACTCGTTGACTTTGTGATGAACGTTCCCGAAGGACTTAGTATAGCGAACGTTACGGTGGGTAATCGCTTTAACGGCGGTTCTGTAAACCATTGGCTTGACAACGGCAAACTTCGTGTCGTTTACTTTGATGCAAATAACCACAACGACCTGACCGTCAGCGGTACTGCTTTTCCTGTTCAGTTTTTCACTGTAACTTTTAAAGTGGAGTCTGCAAATGCAGGTGATAAGCTGGATATCAATATGGAAGGTATGTCCATCAAGCTTACCTCTGATCCGAGCGATGAAAACGCAATGATTGTTGTTGATACCGCTAAAGCGTTCGGAAAAATTGACGTTGTAAAGGGTATTTCCTACAGTGCCGTTTGCCTCTATACCGGTGACGACATCGACCTTATTCCTTCCACCAAAAAGGCAGTTGCCGTTTCGGTAGTTGGTATCGAAAATGCTACCAAGCTTACATACAACGACGGTACAAACGAATACGAATTTAAGTACAGTGCAGAAATTTCCGAAAAGACCGGCGTTGCAACCTATGTTGCCTTGGTGAATGCCTCGATTGATATGGCACAGTTTGTTAATAAGGCAAATTTCACCTTTACAGAAGACAATGCCAGTGAAATTACCTTTGGTGATTCCAACGGTGACGGCGTTATCAATGCGCAGGATGCCCTTGCCGCAGTAGATACTTGGCTGCGCAAAACCGATGCGCCTTCCGATGATGAGATCTTGGCACTTAACGTAAACAGCGACAGCCGCATCAACACATTTGATGCTTTGGGTATTGTAGAAGCCTTTGTTGACGATAGTGAATATCTTATCGTTACCAAAGCAGCATCCCTTACCACAAACAATTAAGCGAATGTTTTAAGGGGTGGGAGAACCCTCCCACCCCTTAAACTTCTTATTAAGGAGAGCGATTATGAGCAAAAGACCAATGAATCCCAAAACAAAAAAGAAACTTTTTATCGGTATAGGCGCCGGTGTATTGCTGCTTTTGCTGATACTTGCCCTTCTTTTTATGAACTTCGATAAAATTATAGGCGGTACACCTACTCTTACCATTGAAACACCGCAGAAAATAAGCAAAAGTGAATCAGAAGAATTTACTCTTGACGTAACGATTTCCTCTTTTGGAAATGCTATCTATCCTGCGGCAAGTATGAGCATATCCTTTGATTCTTCTCGTCTTGAATTTATCGGCGTGGAAGAAGGTAACGTGTTTATTCGCAACGACGAGGGTGATGTTCCGCAAAAACTCCCGAATTGGAGTTGTAACCCCGAACAAAGCAATAAATCAGGCAAAATCAACATTATGTACCTCGATACTACGGGAGGAAAAAACGCTTTCAGTAAAGAGCTTCTTGCGGAGGATGATAACGTAGTGCTCCGCCTTAAATTCCGACTTCGTGGTAGTGTGCGAAGCGGCGACATTTGTGATTTGATTTTTGATGATGCGGTGTTTGCGGCATCGGATGAAACACAAAGTCTCGCAATGACAACCGATACTTTGAAAGTAAGAGATGGTAAAATCGTGATAGGAGAATAAAAATGAAGCGAATACTCAGTTTAATCTTAATCTTTGTTCTTTTGCTGTCCTTTACTGCGTGTAGCGGTAATTTTGCACAGGTGGATTTAAAAGAGCCAATTGCACTTGCGGATGACGGCATTGTAGAAAGAGATGTATTTGAAAAAATTAAAAATGAAAACGCCATCGCCACCTTTACGGGTGAATCGGGCGAAATGGAATATGAGTGGACAATTTTCGGTAGCGACCTTAAAGATACAAAAGATGTTAACTTGTCCATTACTTTAGAAAAAACCGAAAAAGGTATTAAAATCAAATTTTCCGAAACGGAAGATTTCGGTTTTCCTGCGCTTTTGTCGGTGCATTTAAATAAAAAATGGAAGGTAGACAGTGCTACCGCTTTTGACGATGGTAGTGCGGTTTATTCCGTTTCTATTACGGGAAGTAAGACGAGCATCTTAAATATTTCCGTTAATAAAATTGTGGCTGAGTGTGAAGTTCTTCCCGATGATACAAAGCAAACGGAAAGCACACCATCTACCGAAACAACGGCGCCCGATAATGATGATAAAGATAGCAGTGAAACAAACAAAACAAACGGTTATTTATCCGATGTGAAGGATTCGGATAACCGCGTTTATTCCGATGGGCAGAACAAAGGCAAGGATAAATACGAAACCGACCCCGTACCTGAAGGAAAACCTTTGCCCGTTGAACCGGAAGATCAGGAAGTCGATAAGAAAAAGACATACACCTGCACATTCTCCATTGAGTGTTCTACGATACTCAATAATTTAAAAGACCTTGATCCCGATAAGCGTGAGCTTGTCCCTTCAAACGGTGTGATTTTAGCACCTACCAAAGTAACCTTCTATGAAGGCGAATCGGTATTCGATGTTCTCCAGCGTGTATGCAAAGAAAAAGGCATCCACATGGAATCTTCTTGGACACCGATTTATAACAGCGCCTATATTGAGGGAATTCATAACCTCTACGAGTTTGACTGCGGTGAACTTTCGGGATGGATGTACCGAGTAAACGGTTGGTATCCTAACTACGGTTGTTCACGTTATCAGCTTGTGGACGGTGAAGTTGTTGAGTGGCGTTATACCTGCGATCTTGGCAACGATGTAGGCCGTGAAGGAACGTGGTAAAATGATGCGAGATTCCTTTGCGGATTATCATCCGTTTAATAATTTTCTGTATTTTGCTTTAGTCATCGGCTTTTCCCTTACACTCAGTCACCCCTTGGCACAGGGGATCGCCCTCGTTTGCGCTATGACCTACGTTATCAGCATAGACGGAAAAAAGAGCGTGTTATTTCTGCTGAAATACTGTTTGCCGATGGTGCTCTTGACCGCCTTCATCAACCCCGCCTTTAACCACGAAGGTGCGACTATTTTATTGTATTTTTCAAATGGCAATCCATTAACGCTTGAGAGCATTTTATACGGATTTTCTGCAGGTGCTATGCTCGTAACGCTTCTTTTGTGGTTTGCTTCATTTAACCGAGTGATGACGTCGGACAAGTTTATTTACCTATTCGGCAAAGTGATTCCGGCTTTATCTCTTGTGCTCAGTATGTCCCTTCGGTTTGTACCGAAATTCAAATCACAAATGGCGACCGTTACCGAAGCGCAACGAAGTATCGGCAGAGACGTATCAAGCGGCAGTCTTTGGAGCCGAACCAAAATGGCAATTCTTATCTTTTCCATTATGATTACGTGGGCGCTTGAAAATGCCATTGAAACCGCCGACAGTATGAAAAGCCGTGGTTACGGACTAAAAGGCAGAACTGCTTTCTCCATTTATCGCTTTGACGAGCGTGATAAATATACGTTGATTTGGTTTGGCTTTTGCGGAATGTTTTTGCTCAGTGGTACTTTGCTTTCGGCATTCGGTTTCAGATATTTCCCAAACGTGCGTTATGCGGCACTTGATATGACGACGATACCGTTTTACTGTGTATATTTTGCCCTTTGTATTACCCCTGTTGTACTAAACTGGAAGGAGGAGAGAAAATGGAAAACTTTAGTTTCAAAAATGTAAGCTTTGCTTATCCCGAGCAAGAGAATAAAGCACTTCGTAATATCTCCTTCAAGGTAAATCAGGGCGAATTTTTAATTCTCTGCGGTCCTTCGGGTTGCGGTA
>JAZNNH010000042.1:0-16231 GCA_045580105.1 Eubacteriales bacterium
AACAACACCATTATCATCAATTATCTGATCAACGACCTTTGCCGTCATTCCGATCCCGACAACGGCATTTGCTTTTCCGACCGAACCAATGAATTTATCAAGCTTTTGGGCGATTTTAATTTGCGCTATATTTATCGCGCCCCTCGCGTGACCCGCGCGGAGGATTTCTTCGAAATTGTCCTGAAGGCCTTGTTTGACCTTTTGTTCGGTTGCTACGACGGGATGGATACCTTGGAAAAGCTCGATGAGATGAGAGCCATTTATCCGAAACTGTTTCACTCCTTTATGGAATGGCTTCGTAGCTACTGGACGCTGATTCGCGACCCCAGTCAAAAGAATCCTGCCATTTTTGACATTTCCAATCAATCCGATTTTGCCAGAGCCACCATTGCGTATCTGGCTGGTATGAGCGACCGCTATGCCATGGATTGCTTTCACGAGATTATCAGTTTTTAAGAGAAGAAATATGAAACAACTTACGTTTTGTCTTGGGGCTTTGCGCACCAACACCTATTTTTGTTATGACGACGACGGCAATTCCGTTGTGATTGACCCGGGAATGGATGCAGAGGGAATCTTGGAAAAACTGAAGACAAGAGGCCTTGTTCCCAGTCACATCCTTTTGACCCACGGACATTTCGATCATTCTCAGGCAGCCAAGTTTTTGGCGGAACAGACGGGAGCTAAGATTTGCATCCATCGCGATGACGCTGTGATGCTGGAAAACCCCGGTTTTAATTCAGCCGTTTTTTATTATCGCGGCGACATTTCCTTTTATCCCAAAACAAAGCCCGATATGATTCTGGAAGAGGGAAGTGTATTGCAGGTCGGAAGCATGCGCTTTCGCGTACTGCATACACCGGGACATACGCCGGGGTCCGTTTGCTTTGAAACGGACGACGTTCTGTTTTGCGGAGATACGGTCTTTGCCTATGGCTTCGGACGGTATGATCTTTGGGGCGGAGATCGGGAACTGCTTGCCGGGTCCTTAGAACGCATCGCACAGATCAAAGGAGAAAAAAAGCTTTGTCCCGGTCACGGGAACACCGCCACGCTCTCTCGGGTTCGAGAAGAGATCTTGGAAAACGCCGCGCATTTAAAATAAAGGAGCGTGTGATGAAACAAAAAGCCGTCTTTTTGGTTCTGCTTGTTTGTTTCTGCTCAGTTAGCTGTCAAAAGCAAGAGGAAATCCCTTTCACCGAGCCGGTGATTTCACAAACCCAAACCGATCCAAGCGATTCGGTCACAGAGCAAGAAACGAAAACGGAAGAACCTATTCCGGAAACGCAGCCCCCACAGCAGGAAGAGATTCCTGTTAAAACCGAGGAGGGGGAACACGTTCACAATTTTGAACTGGTCAGCATTCGCGAGCCAACCTGCACGGCGGCGGGAGAGAAAATTCGGCGCTGTGCTTGCGGAGAAAGCAAAAGGGAAGCGCTGTCAAAACTTCCGCATCAGCCCACTCAGGCAAGCTGCAGTGAACCGTCGGTTTGCACCGCTTGTTCTCTGTTTTTGCAAAGTCCCTTGGGTCATCAATGGGAAGAGAGATCCTGTGTCCGCTGCGGACTTCAGTTAACAACGCCTGTTTACGTTTTGGGGGCAATGCTGGATTTTGATGAATCGGCATCCTCGATCGAAGCAAAACTGGGCGCTCCCACGGAAAAAATCCTTGAGGGTTCGGTGGTCAGTTTGGTTTACGCTTCCGATTATTCTCGTTTTACCGTCATTCAAACCGACGAACACGGACTTTGGGGCGTGTTCACAATGGACGATGCGGCGAATTTTAATTTGGAAAAGAAATCCCTTTCCATCGCCTCCTTTACCGGAGTGCGCGACGTGGACTCCGAGGCGTATTATCAAGACGTGGGGTCCTGCCGTGTGTTCGGCTTCCGCGATACGCTCAAAGGCGGAGAATATTACGGGCTTTGGATGCGCTATTCCGAATGTACCTACGATTATATGGAAGACCCCGCTTTGTATTCTACCTTTGGTGGACAAAATTGTATTTCGTTCCATTATACCAACGCCCTGCGCGTAAGAAACGGACTTTCGATTCTTGCTTGGTCGGACGAAGCGTCGGCAGTTGCAACGGAATATTCGGAAACGATGGTCAAGGAGGGCTTTTTTCACCACGACGGATCCTATGCCAACCGTCTGCAGCAAAAAGGAATCTTTTGGAAGAACGCCGGCGAGAACATCTCCCAAGGGTATTTTAACGCCTTGTTCGTTTGCGATGCCTACTACAATTCCACCAGCCACCGCGAAAATATGCTAAGCCCCAATTTCACCCACGTAGGAATGGGGTATTACCTGCGAAAAGATCCGAAAACGGTCTTTGGCGCTCAGATCTATTTTGGAAAATGAAAAAAAGACTTGCAGAATCTCTGCAAGTCTTTTTTTCTACTGTTGCGCTTTTTCAATGATTTTAACGTCCTTGGGTTGAATGGACGATTCCAAATAGACAATCTCTTTGATTTGCGCGATCTGACCGGCGGTTAAGCCGTTGGATTCCACCACGATGTTGGCGCTCTCTTCATTGATAATGGCAACGCATTCCTGAAAGCCCTTTGCTTTGACCAGATTTTCAATATCAATTTCCCAACTGGTTTGATTGGCAATACGTTCCATTTGGGTGAATGCATCCGTTTTGGCGGTTTCGCTGGCGCTTTCATCTTCTGTAATGCTCACCAAAACTTCGAGCGCTTCGCCTCTTGCGCGTTCTCGGTCGATTACGGCGCTGGCAAAATAGCTGTCGTTGTTCAAAGGTGCTTCCACCTCGTTTTCGGGTTCTTCATTTGATACCGGTTCGGGTGCGGCGCCGTAACGAATGTTCAAGTACCCCGCCACCGCAACGATGACAAGACAGCCGGCAATCAATGCGTTTTTGGCATTGATTCCTTTCCAAGGAAAGGGCTTGATCTTCTCTTTCATTTTTTCCATCCATTTTCCCACTTCGGGAAAAGCGGTATCTTCTTCCGGTGCGGATTCCAAAGGCGAGAGGGCGTGCTCGTTTTCAATGAAGTCCATTTCCGGTTCGGTCAGTTGGATTTTTTTCAGTTTTTTCATCACAAATCTCCTCATTCTGTAACAAATATTTGGTTTTCATTTAAATTCAGCGTGCTGGCAACCAGTCCGATGATCCGTTTTCGAATTTGGACGTCTGCGGCTCCCGCACACACCACACTGACGCCTCGGATTGCAGGAAGCTTGGTTTCGGTGAGAATCGGTGTGGATTTTCCTTTGGAATCTTCTTGCATCGGTAGAAGCGTTTCCACCGTGGAAGAAGATTCCGAAAGACTTTTGGCCGTTTGATTGGCAAAATGATAGGAAACGCCTCCTTCCAATGTAATCATAACCGTCACGTCACTGACCCCTTTCATCTGATCGATGATCGCGGCAAGACGAGATTCCAAGTTTTGTGTATACATGGCCTCGTCAAAGCTTTCGTTGACGGAATCGGTCTGCTCACCAAAATCATATTCGGATAGAAACAGAAAAATGATTCCCAAAACAAAACAAAGTCCCAAAATCAAAATATTTTTTTCTTTTCTTTTTAATTTCACGGTCCATTTCCATCCTTTCTTGTTTGAAGTGTTGTAAGAAGGGAATAGTTTGTTTCCAAAAAAGAGCAGATTTGTTTCCCGATGGGCTTATCTTCGCAAAACACGGTGATTCCCGTCGGAACAAAGTTTTCATCTGCGATCAGCTCCAGTGAAAACTCGGCTGAGGGATAGACCGCGCGCACGGACGAAGCGATGCTTTCGCGATTCTTTTCCAAAATGAGCTGTTCGGCAGAGATTTCATCCGAAACGGGGAGCGAATCGTTTGAAAAATCAGGAATCACCTTGGGGTGTGATAAAAAGGAAAAGAGGGGATTTGCGAGGGTAACAAGAAGAACCAAAGAGGTTAAGAATTTCATCGGTCCGTAGAAAGGAGATTTGCTTCCTCCGGGTAGGACCGCTTTGATTCCGAGCTGGATGGCGGAACAAAGAATTAAGGTGTATGAGAAAACGTTCAGATCAGACATTGCCTTTTGCCCTCAAAAATAAGGTGATGGTGAAAAGCGCGTAGCAAGCGTGGGAGATGAGAAGCGCCAAAATGAGATCCAAAACGCCGGAAAGAGATTTAAAAAAGATACCGCATCGTTTTTCTCCCAAAATTTCTCCGATCCCCGCGGCAAGAGAGAGAACAGTCTTTTGAATGACCACGCAAAGGATGGGCTGCAACAGCACAAAAATCAGAACCAAAAGACAAATCACGCCGCATTCGGTCTTTACCAGTTGAAAGGATGCGGCAAGGGTTTTGCTGCTCTCTCCCACCAAGGTGCCGACCACCGGAATAAAAGTTCCCGCGGCAAATCGAACCGAGCGCATGGCAAGGGAATCGGCGGCACTTGCCAAAGCCCCTTTCAGGGCAAGAAGAGCAGACACGGTTGTGAAGAAAAACACGCAAAGCCGCTTTGCCCCTTTTTGCAAAAACTTCGATAAGCCCGAAAGGGAATGCTTATCAAATCCATCTAAAAAAGAAAAACAAAATAACACCCTGACCACGGGAAACAAGAATTTGGTCAGTAACGTGGATACGAGGGATACCACGAAGCTTAAATGAGCCGTTTGAACTTGAGAAAATTGAAGTGAGCCGGAAAGGGTTAAAAGTACGGTGGAAACGGGAAGGGAAGCCAATAAAAAAGCGTTCACGCCGTCCAGCGCCGTTTTCGTTATTTCCAAGGTTTTGTTGAGATTGGCAAAACAAAACAGCGCCGCTGCCAACAGAAACAAAAAATCAAACGCGCTTTCCACCCCGTCGCCAAAGCTTTTTTTGACGTTTTCAAACAAACAAGAAGCCAGAAGTAGCAGAAACAGACCGCAAAACAAGAACGCGCTGTCTTTCAAGCTGCATGTGAGGGTGCGAAAAAGCTTTGAAAGAAATGTTTGAAAGGAAAAGGCGGGAGAGTCTTCCTGAAGAAAAGATAGAAGCTCTTCTTGTTCTACCCCCTCGGGAAGCGCTTCCCACAGTTTTTCTGTGTCGGCAAATTCGCGCAGGGAATCGCTTGGCGAAGCAAAAACGCGAATGCTGAGCAAAGGGAAAATAAGGGGAATGAGAAAAAGTAAAATCCATCCTTTTCGTTTCACGTCAAGATCTCTCCTATCAAGCTTAGAATCTCTTCCAGAATCGGAAGCGACAAGCCGAGGACCACCGCCTTGCCGCCCAACTCCAGCTTTACGGCAACGCCCTCTTCTCCCAAATCGCGGCAAAAGGAGGCGCAAATGCTAACCAAAATCGAAATGCCGAGTCCTTTTAAAACGCATTCAAACAATCCCCCCAGCTTTGCCTGTTCGAGAATCTGTGAAAAGCGGTCCAGAATGGGGCGTAGAATCCGAATCAAATACAGGAAAAAGACAATGCCGCAAGCGGCGGAAAATAGGCCTTTGTAGCTCGGAGAAAGGGGAGAAAGAATGCCGGAAAGAATGACGGCAAACAGGGCAAAGAAGCAAAGAGAAAGGGCTTCTTTCATATTCCGAAGGTTTTTCTGACCGCTTGGATCAAGGTGGAGATCTCTCCGACCAAAAGAATCAGAACGATAATGATTCCGGCAAGCGAAACAAAGCTTGCCTGCTCGTCTTTTCCGCTGTTTTTCAGTACTTGACAAAGCACACTGGCAAGCATCCCGACGCCGGCAATTTTCAGTAGCAGGGTAACGTCCATAGCTTTCTCCTTCTTTACAGTAACAGAATGAAAAGCCCGATTCCGATGCAAAGACCGAAGGTCCAAGCGACGGTGGCTTCGTTTCTTCTTTCTTCTCTTTCTTTGTTTTCCAGATCATGGAGTGCCAACAGTAGTTTTTCGCAGTCTTTGAGCTGGGCATCTTTGGATTGCATTCCGAAATTGGCGGAGAATTCTTCGACAAACTGCGCCTTTTCGGCAGAAAACCCGATTTGCTCGTAATGTCTTTGCACGGTTCTGTGCAGAGCAAGGCAGGGATCGGATCGAACTTGCTCTCGAAGAGAGGGGAGAAATCCGATCTTTTCTAAGGTTTTGTCTTCAAATTGACAAAAGATCTCGTCTTGCGGACGAGAAAAGGACTGAATTTGAAATTGGACGTGTTCAAAAAAACGCAAAAAAGAGCTTTGCACCCGTTCGATTTGCAGAAGCCGTTCCCGCCTTGCGGCACCGATCAAAATGGGAATCAAGCAAATCAAAATTAGACCGAACACTCTCATCGGATCTCTACCATACGAATCGAGTTTTGATAAGTTTGAGAGGGGATTTTTGTAAGCTCAGCCGCATAACGAAACACACCGCTTTCCAAAAAGGCGTTTAACACCGGCCGTGTTTTTGCCATGTCGAGGGACGAGGCGTGCGCAGTGGCAAAGAGGATACAGCCCGATCCCGGTGCCGAGAGAATGGAACTCTTTTCTTCCAAGTTTCCGATTTCATCACAAATGATTACCTCAGGGGAAAAAAGCCGTGTGGCAATTTCGATTCCCTCGGCTTTGCGATAGCCGGAAAGCACGTCGCAAAGCCCGCAATCGGATAAAAACGCGGCAGGGAAAATTTCGCGGCGTTCGTCCACTACTGCCACGCGCACCGGCCTTTTTCCTGTTCTCCCGCGGGATAAGGTCGCAGCAAGGTCGCGCAGGATCGTTGTTTTTCCCGCGCCCGGTGCAGAAAGAATGAGTGTGGAGGAGAGGGGACGGTCCTCGAAAAACGAAAGAATCGGACGTGCACAGCCCGCAACCGAGCGAGGAATGCGAAGATTGATGCCGTCAAATCGCTCCGGCAGAAAGGAAGCGGCGCCCATCTTTTCGGGACAAAGTCCGAGCCGAAACCCTTCTTCGTCCACCAAAAAACATTCTTTTAAGGTGTCAAAATATCGATACACGTTTCCTCGGCAAAAGGCACCGACGAATGCGCGGATTTCTTCTTCGTTTGCTCGAAGAGCGGAAGCAATTTCGCAGGGCTTACCGTCTGCATTTAAAAATAAATTCCCTTTAAAATGGGTCAGCGAAAGCGGAAGATCGCGCCGCAAGCGAATTTCACTCACTCCGTCCCAATCCCGAAAGCCAAAAAGAGCCGAGCGAATCCGCGGCGGAAAATAGCGCAAATGTGTTTCAAGTCCCATCATTTTTTGTCCTTTCTTTTTCTGTAATACTCTATGAAAAGAGAGAAATAAATAGAACAAAAAAAGAAGTCTGATCATCAGACTTCTTTTTGCTTTATTCAATTCGATATGGGGTAAAGTTTCGATAATCGGAAGATGCCAACGTGAAGGTGATATCGGCATACACTTCATACAGGGGCTTGGTTCCCCAGTTGTGAAGATGTCCGTAATAAACCCTTCGAATGCCGAATTCTTGCAGCACTTCCAAAATGGGGTTTTCTTTTTGAGCGGCGGTAATGATGGGGTAGTGAGAAAAACAAATGATCTCGGGCTTTTTTTCTTCCGGATGCTGTTCTTGCAGCCCCTTTGCGACCTCCAAGGACATTCGAAAGCGCAAGGCCTCGCGAGCCAAAACTTTTTGATCTTGCTCAGTCATTTTATCTTCGCACATCCATCCGCGAGAGCCGCAAATGATTTTGCCTTGTGCCTCGATGGCATCGTTTTGCAGAAAACGGATGGTGGAAAAACAGTTTTCTTCCAAAAAAGCACAAAGCTTTGCCTTGGATGGCCACCAATAATCGTGATTTCCTTTTAATAGAATCTTTTCGCCCGGCAAGGTATCGATAAAGGCAAAGTCTTCTTTGGCATCCTGTAACGCCATCGCCCAAGAAATATCTCCCGGGATGACGACCGTATCTTCCGGCGAAACCGTGGATTCCCAATTCTCTTTCAGTCGCATCTCAAAATTGGTCCAATTTCCGCCGAACACTTCCATTGGCTTTTCGCCGGAAAGGGAAAGATGCAAGTCAGATAGGGTAAATAGCGCCATGAAACAATTCCTTTCGTATAAAATGAAAAATCGAAAGCAAACTAAAGAAAAAAGAAAGGATGGGAAAGATGGAAGGAATTACTTTGGATTCTTCTTCGGTTCCGGAACACATCAGAGGAATTCGTTGTAACGTGAAAAACTGCGTGTATAACGATTCCAGTTCCTACTGCACCGCACGTCAAATCAGTGTCGGTCCCAGTTATGCTACCTCGAGCATTGATACGATTTGCGGCACGTTTCGTCCCAAAAATCGCTGAAAAGACACCCTACGGGGTGTTTTTTTATGAGTGGAAGGCAAACGGTGTGTGAAGTACCTGAATGCGGCCCTGCTCGTTTCGATCCAAATACAGCTCGACGGCATCGAAGCGAGGGGTAAGACCACGGGTCAAAAAGGGTTCTTCTCTTAAAAAGATGCGCGCGGCATAGCGGATTCGGTCGCGCTTTGCCCAGTTGATCTTTTCCGCGCCTCTGCCGAAGCGCTCGGCGCTTTCTCTGGTTCTTGTCTTGACCTCGACGAAAACGATCTCGTCGTTTTCCTGCATAATCAGGTCGATTTCACCGTGCTTGGTGTTGTAGTTTGCACGGATAAAGACAAAGCCCTTTTTTTCTAAAAACAGACGAGCCAAATATTCGCCCCGTTCGCCGAATTCTTTGTCTGTCACGCAAGACCTCTCTTTTTCAAAAAACTTTTGCGATGAAGCGGGCAGAGCCCATATCGCTCCACCGCTTCAAAATGCGCTTTGGTCGGGTATCCCTTGTGCTTGGCAAAGCCGTATTGGGGATAAAGCTCGTCCATTTTCATACATTCCCGATCCCGCAAGACCTTGGCAATGATGGAGGCGGCGGCAATGCTGGGACTTTTGGCATCTCCGCCGATGAGGGGAACGGAGTCCTGCTCAAAGCCCCTTGCGATGTTTCCGTCCACCAAAAGGAATTCGGGGGACAGGGGAAGGGCCTCGACCGCGCGGCGCATAGCAAGCATGCTGGCGTTTAAAATGTTGATTTCATCAATTTCTTCCGGCGTGGCAATGCCAAAGCCCCACGCCACGGCGTGTTCCGTAATTTGCGAAAAAAGCAGTTCTCGCTTCTTTTCGGAAAGCTTTTTCGAGTCGTTCAAGCCACCGGGCAGATACCCCTCCGGCAAAATGACGGCACCGGCAAAAACGGGACCTGCCAACGGCCCTCTGCCGGCTTCGTCCAGACCGCAAACGATCTGTACCCCTTCGGGGATGAGCTTTTTTTCAATTAAATAATCCACTTATTCGGGAACCTCCAGCGTGATACGGCCGAGCTTGCCGCTTCGAAATTCGTCCAGGAGCATCGCGGCGCAGCGCTCTTCGTTTACTTGCCCACCGCCCTGCAGCAATCCTCGCATCTTTCCGATGGCAAGGAACAGGTCGTAAGAATCCAGTTCCATACAAGCATCACTGAGCTTGTAACGGCTTTGCAGGAGGGCAGGGTAAGCGATTTTCAAGCGCTCGCACAGAAGACAGGCAATCTCCTCGCTTTGCAGAATGGCGTCCTTGATGGCGCCGGTCATCGCCAAGTTTTCTCCGGTCGTGACGTCTTCAAATTTGGGCCAAAGCACACCCGGCATATCCAGCAGCTCCAATTCCGACGAGGCCTTGATCCATTGCTTGGTTTTGGTGACACCCGGGCGGTTTTCCGCTTGGGCTTTTTTTGACCCTGCAAAACGGTTGATGAGAGTGGATTTTCCCACGTTGGGGATGCCGACCACCATCGCGCGGATGGGCTTTTTGATTCCTTTTTCGCGCTCTCTTTGGATTTTTTCGCGGAGAAGATAGCGAGCCCCTTCCATAATTTCGTCCATACCTTTTTGATTTTTGCAATCAACGGTAACGGGCAAGGTGTTTTCGCTGTTTTTAAAGTACTGCTTCCAAAGTTCGGTCTTTTCCGGATCCGCAAGGTCGGATTTGTTTAAAATAATCAGTGATTTCTTGTCACCCAAGATCTTTTGAATCTCGGGGTTTCTGGAGCTTTGCGGAATTCTGGCATCCAGCAACTCAAAAACAATATCGACGCTTGCTAAATTCTCTTTCATCAAGCGTCTGGTCACGGCCATATGACCGGGAAACCACTGAATGATCGGCTTTTGAATGTTATCGTGTTCTGTCATAAAGTATATTCCCAAAAGATCTCGCCAAATGAGCGGGTTTGTTTATTTTATTTTTCCGAATTTCGAGAAGGGCGTGATGCGCAAAACGGCCTGTCCCATAATATAGCGCTCGTCAACCTGTCCGATTGCCAAGCTTCTGCTATCCAGAGAGTCGTTTCGGTTATCGCCCATTACAAAGACGCAATTTTTTTCGACCACAAATTCCGCTTCGCCGTTTTCGTCGGCTTTCAGGTCTTCTTGATTCATGGAAAGACCTTCTTTGATAATATAATCCTCTTCCAACTCAACTCCGTCGACCCAAATCTGCCAAGTTCTGAAATTGATTTTCAACGTTTGACCGCCCGTTGCAATCACGCGCTTGATCAAGGGCTCGGTTCCGTTTTTGTAGGTGGGGGATTGAAGTACCACGATATCACCGGTTTTCGGTTGATAGAATAAATCGGAGATAATCAAATACTCGTGATTTTCCAAGGTGGGAAGCATTGAGCCGCCGCTCACGGTAACCCCGCGAAAGATCAAGGTGAAAATAAAAATGACAGCGGTCAGAGAAAAGAGAAAGGATTTGATCCAATCAAAGAAATTACCTGCCTGCGACAGCACGGCGTCATCTGTAGGTGCGTCATTGTGAGTCGGGGCACCTTCTTGCCGGTCTTCATAAAGCTCTTCCAAGGTCAGCGTTTGTTCGGTCTGCTCCGGCTTATTTTGAGGGGCTTGAGCAAGTTCTTGAGAATCTTTGTCGGGCAAACGGTCGAATTCGTTCATTTTTTGTTCCTTTCGAAAAAAAGAGAGGGACTTGAAAAAGTCCCTCTCAGCAACTTAAAATATCATCCGAATGTGGCTGTCAAAAGTGACTTTTGCCGATTCCGGTGTCGATTAGATCAGTTCTTTTACTTTAGCGGCCTTACCGACTCTGTCACGCAGGTAGTACAACTTTGCTCTGCGAACTTTACCGGTACGAACCACTTCTACCTTTTCCACTCTGGGAGAGTGGAGAGGGAAGGTCTTTTCAACACCTCCACCGTAAGAAATTCTTCTGACGGTAAAGGTTTCGGAAATACCACCGTTTTTCTTTGCGATTACAGTTCCCTCGAAAAGCTGAATTCTTTCTCTGGTGCCTTCGACGATCTTGTTGTGAACGCGAACGGTGTCACCAACGTTGAACTGGGGAACTTCTTTTTTGAGCTGCTCGTTTGTAAAAGCCTTGATCATATCCATGATGGGCCCTCCTTAAATAAATGAATTATTTAAGTATAAATGCAAGCGTTCGTGCTGAAGCCGGCAGAGGACCGCTTGGTTGCAAAAGCAAATACATTCATACCATAACAGCAGAATTGTAGCACAAGGGATAAAAAAAAGCAAGTCTTTTTTTAATTTTTTTTATTTTTTTCCAAATATTCATAAAGACAGCCCTCGCGCACGCCGTTTCGGCAAACAAAAACCTGTTCTTTTCCGTAGTGCGCCGCAATTTGGGAAAAGACGGCAAGCGCAGGGGGGATGAGGCGGAACCGATCTTTTAAAACGGCCTCGATCTTTTCTTTTTGTGCCGGATCACCGTGTTCAAAGTGGCGCTTGATTCGTTTGAATTGATTGGTACCTACGGTAAAGCATTTTTTATTTTCCAACATATTTTTGTATTTTAAAACGGCTTTGGCGCTTCCTCCCGAAAGCAAAATGCTGTTTCCGTGAAGCGCGGGGGCGCCTTCTTTCAAGTGTTTTCGCACAAATTGGCAGCAAGCGTCAAAATGAAAGCCGTGTTCAAAAAAGCGCTGATAAAGGGTCAGACATCCAAAGGGCAAGGAAACCGAATCGATGATGTTATTTTTTCGGAACGAAAGAATTTCGGTCGAGCCACCGCCAAGGTCAACGGATATGCCCGCCTTCACGGGAAAGCTTCCTCTGGCGCCCAGAAAAGAATAGCGCGCCTCGGTTTCCCCCGTAATCAAGGTGATTTCAAGTCCCGTTTTTTCTTTTACGGTTGAAAGCACCTCCCCTGCGTTTTCCAGACCCCTCAGCGATGCGGTTGCAAAGGCGATGGGGGGATTGGGCGTCAATTTTCGGGCCGCTTCCAAATAATGCCCCAGAAGGGTACATAACTCTTCTACGGCACTGTCTTTTAGTTTTCCGTTTTCCACCTTGGAGCGAAGACTCAAAGGTGCTGCCTTGAAATAGATCGGTTGGGAAAATATTTTTTCTCCATCCAAAACGGCAATTTTCACCGTGTTGGAGCCGATGTCAATGACCGAATATAACATGTTTTCGATTCCTTTGCTTTGATACCTCTTTTATTCTACAATATTTCCCCTTCAAAATCAAGAGAAATGGTCATTTCCGAAGAAAAAGAAGCGGTTTAGTCTATTTTTCGCTTCGATTCATATACTGAAAATACCCTTTTGTTTTGGAGGTATTATGTTCATTGAATTGGCAGGCGTGACCTTATCTCATTTTGTTTTTTGGTATTTAAGGGTGCTGGGAGGCAACAGTTTCCCCGCTCCGCTTCCCAAAAAGGAAGAGGAAAAACTGTTTGTTGAAATGAAAAAAGGAGATGGCGAGGCAAGAGAAAAACTGATTGAGCACAATCTTCGTCTTGTCGCGCATATCATCAAAAAATACGATACCCAAAAGGAAGAGCAGGAGGATTTGATTTCGATCGGAACGATCGGTTTGATCAAAGCCATCGATTCGTTTGATGCAGGGCTCGGAACGCGCTTTGCGACCTATGCCGGAAAATGTGTGCAAAATGAAATTTTAATGTATTTTCGCTCCCAGAAAAAGTTTTCCATGGAATCGAGCTTGAACGAAGCCATTGAAGTGGATAAGGACGGAAATCCTTTGACCATTATGGACGTGATGCGGGTGGAGGAGGATTTGGTCGAACAGATTGATTTGAAAAGCCAAATTGATCTGGCGCTTCGGGCAGTGGAGCGGCATTTGGACGAGAGAGAAAAATACATCATCTGCCAACGCTATGGGCTAAACGGAAAAGAGGGCATTACTCAGCGGGAGGTTGCCAAAAAGATGGGCATTTCTCGCTCGTACGTATCCCGAATCGAAAAAAGCGCATTGGAAAAGATTCGCTTTTTTATGGAAAAGACCAAAAACTATATTTAGCGCGCTTCAAATTTTCATATTTTGTTTTTTCGCGGCATAGATTGATATTGCGATATAGGTACCACGGTGGCGGTACAGCAAAATATTTTTGCCACCGAGAACGGAGAAAAAAGTGGCAGCGGAAATGTTTGAACGGGAAAGGTGCCGAACCTTGTGTGAAATGTACAGCGGAGAGGGACGGTGTCGGGTTGAAAGCGAAGCCATTCTTCCGGATTATAAGGAAGCGGCGCACCGAATCCTGCGTGTTGATACCGCAACTCGTGTGAACAGTAAAAACATTTATCTGCAGGGACAAAACTTGATTTGTGAAGTCGAAGGCGTGGCAGTGTTCCACATTTTGTATTTGACAGACCGCCAAAAGGAGGGCGGAATTCCATCGGCGTTTTTAACGCAAGAGCCGTTTTCTTACACCTTTAAAATTCCGAGCTCGGATGAAATGGATCCGGATCAGATTGCGGCGGCAGTGGAGGTCAAGCCGGAAAACGGTTCCACCAAGCTTCTCGGACCGCGAAAAATTGCTATGCGAAGTGACATTGCCGTTTCCTTGAATGTGAAATGCAACCGCGATTTTGATTGCTATTCAAACCATCTGCCCGAAGACATTCAAACCAAAGAAAACGAGGTCACAATCGCCTCTCTTTTTGCAGTCTATCAAGAGGAGCTGAACTTTTCCGAAACCATTGAATTGCCCAAGGCCTATCTTGCCATCGGCGAAATTTGCGAAATGCAGGTAGAATTGTTCCCGCAAAAGGTTTTATGTGAAGACGGCGGGGTTCGCATTTCGGGCAATTGCGATATTCAGTGCAGCTACGTTTCCGCAGAGGGAGAAAACTTCATCAGCTTTTATCAGCCCATTGAATTTGAGAAAAATCTGGGACTGGAGCGCTGTAGCAAGGATCAGATCTGCGAAGTGATTTTGACTCCGAATTTCTTGAAAGCCACGTCCGATATCAACGAAGACGGGGAAAATAAAAACATTTTATTTGAGATCGGCTGTACGGCAGAGATTCGACTCTATCAAAACGAGCATGTTTGTGTGGTCGAGGATGCCTTTTCGACGAAATCGCATTTGGAAATGGAAACGGAAGAGCGATCCTGCGAAGAAATTTTTGCTTCCTCTCATTTTTCCGTAGCGATGCGTGCCGAAGTGGCGCTTGGAGAGGAAAAGCTGTTGCGTGCAGAGGGCGTTCGCAGCTTTGTGGAATTTAAGAATTCCTATCCGGAGGACGGAAAGATTGCAATCGAAGGAAAAACGGTATTGCGTTATCTGGGCGTGCGGGAAAACGGCGAAATGGTGCATATGGAAAACGCGCACGATTTCAAGGTTCTCGTTTTGCCTGAGTCGGGCGCTATGCCGGAGGACATCAAGGATTGCCGGATTGAACTGAGCGGAAATGCCAGAGGGGTAGATTTGGATCCTGCCGGAGACAAGCTTTCCATCCGTTATGATCTGTGCGGATATATGATGCTTTTTTGTCGCAAGCGATTTGTTGCGGTTTCCACGCTTGCCAGAGGAGAAAACAGAGTAAAAGAGAAGAGCGGGATGATCTTTTATTATCCGGAAAAGGGAGAAGATCTCTGGTCGGTTTGCAAGAAATTTTGTGTTGCGCCCCACGCACTGCAAGAAGAGAACGGTCTGGATGGAAAGAACCTGCCGCGTGTGATTCACATTCGTGTTTGAGCGTTTGAGAAAAAAGGAAATGCTAGTGGATAAAAAAGAAAAGCCGACTTTAGCCAGAGGTGGCTAAGGACAGTCGGGGTATGTAGGATACGGTGTAGCCGATAAAGGCTACGCCGTATTTCTCTTTCACGCCACTCTTGGCGGATTCTTGCGGATTTCTTCATAAGTCTCAAGAATTGTCTTCCCATCAGGAATTACAATAACACCCACACCAATAAAGTGAACCTTAATAGGAACGTGCTTTTTGCCATTTTCGTCTTTGGTACTATCAAAGACTTCAATTTTTGTTATTAGCCGATTGACGAGTTCAGGTGCCAGTTCCTTTAGATCGGTGCATTTGCGGATAATGGAAAGAAATGCTCGCAAGTCTATGTTATCCTGCTCGGCATTAGCAAGCTGCCGTTCCGCTTCAGCAACTGCTTGTATCAATTCTCTTTGCTCTTTTTCGTAATTGGCGGTCATACGCTCAAACAGATCGTCCCTTAGTGTACCAAGCACGTTCTTTTCAAAGGCGGCTTCAATCAACTTATCAAGTGCCACAATACGCTTTTTGTTTTTCTCAAGTTCCTGCTTTGCTGCTTTGAAATTGTTTGCCTTGTGCAGTTTGTGTTGCTTACCGTACAGATATAGAAAAACAGGCTCATATTCCGTAATATATTCAGCCGCTTCCCGTATGAGCTTTAATACCATCTTTTCAAGTACCACGTTACGGATAAAATGGATCGTGCAACTACCTCTGTTTTCCTTATAGGCGGAGCAACGGTAAAATTCCTGATGCTCCTTTACGCTCTTGGCCGCACAGAAATATAGCTTTGAACCGCAATCGCCGCAATACATAAGTCCCGAAAAGATGCTTTGTCTGCCCGTCGCAGTGTTTCTGCGGCGGTGCTTTTTTATCTCCTGCACACGCTCCCAAGTATCCATATCAATAATGGCTTCTTGTGTGTTCGGGATGATTACCCAATCTTCAGGGGAATTATAGACTGTTTTGTGAACCTTAAAGCTGACGGTGCTCGACTTGAAATTCACGGTACAACCGGTGTACTGCATATTGGCGAGAATGTGGTCTACGCTGTTTTCAGACCAACGGTAAGGATCAATAACCTTGTTCCGTGTCTTTCTGCCGATGCTGTTGTAATAGGCGGTTGGTGTTAAAATCTTTTCTGCTTCTAAACGGCGTGCGATTTTGGTAACACCCAACCCCTCTATACAAAGCTGAAAGATATACCGCACCACCTTTGCGGCAGGCTCATCAATAACCCATTGCTTAGAATCATCATCGGCTTTCTTGTAACCGAAGGCTACCGTTGCAGATACACGTTCACCGTTATCGGACTTGGATTGCCACACCGCACGGATTTTCTTGGAGGTCTG
>JAZNNH010000043.1:0-51173 GCA_045580105.1 Eubacteriales bacterium
ACATGGCTACGATCCGACTTAGCGCCCTTCCCCCCTTTTCAAACTACGTTCAATATATCATATCCGAGGTAAAAATACAAGGGGGAAACCGGATTGCTTCGGGGTGATTTTTGACCGAAAAAGATGAAAAAGGGGTATACAAAATGAAAATTTAGTTGTATAATAAAATTAAATCATACGCCCTCTTGCCGTTTTCCGGGACGCGGCGTTTGCTTTTGAAAAGTGCGCTGAAGTCAGCGTTGCCGTGCCACGAGCGCTTTGCCAAAGAGGGGGCAAGCCGAGCCGAAGAGCTGTCTTTCGGGTCGAAAACACAGCGAATAATATTCTTTCGGATGCATGAGAAGCACACCGCCGTAGGTTGGTGTGGAAAAACAAAACCGTAAGGGGAATTGCCTCTTACCGAAAAAAAGGAGTATCTATGGCCCTGAACCGCAGAAAAGAACGAGAGTTGGTATTTCAAATGCTCTTCGCCGCGCAGTTTTCTTCCGAGGAGGAAACCGCCGCGCTTTATGAAAGCTTGATCGGAGAATGTGAAACCGAGGGTGCGAGCGAGAGCGAATATATAAAAGACGTCTTTTGCGGTGCTTGGGACGGGCACGAAGCGGTGCGCGAAAAGATCGAGAGTGCCGCAGAGGGCTGGCGCGTGGAGCGCTTTTCCAAAGCCACGCTTGCCATTTTGTATCTTGCTGTGTTTGAAATGGAACAGCGCGAGGACGTTCCGGTGAAAATCGCCATCAACGAAGCGGTGGAACTTGCCAAGCGCTTTGCCGAGGACGGCAGCCGCAAGTTCATCAACGGAATTTTGGGCACACTGGCAGGCAAATGAAATGAAGGTCGGAATTCATTTCGGAATCGACACCAGTAATTATACGACTTCGGCGGCAGCGATCAGTTCTGCCGGAGAGGTCTTTTGCGCAAAGCGCCCTCTTGCCGTTTTGCCGGGTGACCGGGGACTGCGGCAGAGCGACGCTTTGTTTTGTCATACCAGAGATTTGCACGAGGTTGTCAAGCAGTGCCTTGAAAAGGTAAAACTCGCGCACGAAGAATACGAAATCCTGTCCGTCGGTGTATCCACTCAGCCCCGTCGGGTCGAGGGCTCGTATATGCCCTGCTTTTTGGCGGGGGTCAATGCCGCGGAGAGCGCCGCCGCTCTTTTGGGCGTTCCGTGTTTTTCGTTTTCCCACCAAGAGGGACACTTGGAAGCGGCACGGCTGGGCTCGGCGCAGGAGGGGAAAGAACTCAAGAAAGAAGAATTTTTGGCATTTCACCTCTCGGGCGGGACGACGGAGCTGCTTTCCGTTCGGCAAAGCGAGGGTCGCTACGACGCTGCGCTTTTGTGTGCCACGCTGGACGTAACTTGCGGTCAGCTCATTGACCGATGCGGCACGGCGATGGGGCTTTCGTTCCCCTCGGGTCCCGAATTGGAAGCGCTGGCAGAGAGGTCGAACCGGCGTTTTAAAATCAAAATCCCCGCCAAGGAAAAGGGCATCAACCTGTCCGGCTTTGAAAATCAGTTTCAGAAGAAAAAAAACGAGGGGGCATCCCGCGAGGACCTTGCCCGCTTTGTGTTTGACGTTGTGATTGCCGCGATCGACGCCCTGCTTTCCCTTGCAGGGGACGTGGAAAAACCGGTTCTGTTTTCCGGCGGTGTTTCTTCTTCTCGCATCTTGCGGGAGCATTTTAACGGGTCGCGCTATTATTTTGCGCCCGCCGCGTATTCTGCCGACAATGCCATCGGCATTGCTTCTCTGGCAGGGAAAGGAGTTCTTCTTGGATCGACAGCAAGCGCTGACCGTCACGGGTCTGAATGAATATATCAAGGGAAAGCTCGAAAGCGATCCGCTTTTGAGCCGCGTCTTGGTCAAAGGCGAGATCTCCAATTTTGTCAATCACTATAAGACGGGGCATTTTTATCTGTCCCTCAAGGACGAGGGCGGCGTCATCCGCGCGGTGATGTTCCGTATGAACGCGCAAAAGCTCGGCTTTGTTCCCGAAAACGGAATGAAGGTCGTGTGTTCGGGAAGAGTTTCCTCTTACGTGAAGGACGGACAGTATCAGCTTTATATTTCCGATATGCAGCCCGACGGGGTCGGTGCCCTGTATATCGCGTTTGAACAACTGAAAAAGAAACTGGAGGCAGAGGGACTGTTTGATCCCGCCTACAAAAAGCCCTTGCCGAAATATCCGCGCACGGTCGGCATCATCACCAGCCCCACGGGCGCCGCAATCCGCGATATGATCAACGTATCCGGCAGACGCTTTCCGCTGGCAAAGCTGGTTTTGTATCCGAGTCTTGTGCAGGGCGAGGGAGCGCCGGCACAGCTGATCCGCGGTGTGGAATTCTTCAACCAAAAAAGGCCGGTGGACGTCATCATTTTAGGACGCGGCGGCGGTAGCTTAGAGGAGCTTTGGGCGTTCAACGACGAGGGGCTTGCCCGCGCGATTTTCGCCTCTTCCATTCCCGTCATCTCCGCCGTGGGTCACGAAACGGATTTTTCCATCAGCGATTTCGTGGCGGACTTAAGAGCCCCGACCCCGTCTGCGGCAGCCGAGCTTGCTCTGCCCGAAGCGGGGGAAGTGAAGCGTAAACTTCGAAACGTGATCGACCGAATGGAGCTGGTCACCGACGGCAGAATCCGAACGCTCCGCTCCCGCTTAGAGGCGCTTGCCGCCTCGCGCCAAATGCAGAATATGATGGCGCAGGTCGACGATCGGCGCATGGCGCTCGCTTCGCTCGATCGGGAACTGGAAAATAAGATGGAACGCAATCTGACGGCAAAAAAGAGTCAGTTTTTGCAACTGGCAGGAAAGCTCGATGCCCTCAGCCCCCTTTCGGTGTTGACGAGGGGCTACAGCGCACTCTTTGATGAAACGGGCAAGACCCTGCGCACGAAACAAGACCTTGCACCCGGTAAAAAGGTGGACATCCGCCTGTGTGACGGCAAGGCGAAAGCCGAAATTCTGGAGGTAGAATGATATGAGTCAAACCAAAAAAGACGAACAGACCTTTGAAGAAATGCTCCGCCGCTTGGAGGAGATCGTACGGGCGCTGGATTCGGTGGAAACGCCGCTTGATACCTCCCTTGCTTTGTTTGAAGAGGGCGCAAAGCTTGTGCGCCTTTGCACGGAAAAGCTGGACGACGCACAGCAAAAGGTGACGATTCTGACCTCGGGTGAGGGCGGCGTGACGGAAGTACCCTTTGCCCCCCAAGGATCATGAAACTTCTCGATACTCCGGCGCAACTGAAGGCGTTGACGACCGAGCAGGCACAGCAGTATTGCCAAACGATCCGCTCGTTTTTGGTGCAATCGGTCAGCCGAACGGGAGGGCATCTTGCCAGTAACCTCGGTATTGTGGAAATCAGCGTTGCCTTGGCGCGTGTGATGGATCTTCCCTTGGAACAGGTGGTTTACGATACCGGCCATCAGTCGTACGTGCATAAGATTCTGACCGGCAGAGCGGATCGCTTTGACACGCTTCGCTCGTTCGGGGGGCTGTCGGGTTTTCCCCGTCGGGAGGAATCGGAATACGACCCCTTCGGTACGGGTCATTCCGGCACCGGCATTTCCGCCGCGCTGGGTCTTGCCCGCGCCAAAAAGCTTCGCGGAGAAGACGGCTTTTGCGTGGCGGTGATCGGCGACGGTGCGTTTACCGGCGGAATGGTCTTTGAGGCGCTCAACAACATTGCGCCCACGGAAAAGCTGATCATCATTTTAAACGACAACGGAATGAGCATTTCCAAAAGCGTGGGCCGAGTCAAATCGCAGCTCAATCGCATGCGCACGGCGGGCTACTATCGCTTGAAAGGCGAAGTGCGCGGAACGCTTTCGCATCTTCCCTTGGTGGGAGAGCCGATTGCCCGCGTGGCGCGGCAGGTAAAAAACAGCGTGAAGCGCTCCGCCTTGCCGATGGGAAATTTGTTTGAACAGTTCGGGCTTCACTATTTCGGGCCCGCAGACGGAAACGATTTGGAAACGGTGGAATTTCTCTTGCGGGAAGCCAAAAAGAGAAATCGCCCGTCGATTTTACATCTTTGTACCGAAAAAGGACGCGGCTTTGAGCCTGCCCGAAAAGACCCCTCGCGCTTCCACGGCATTGCCGCGCAAGAGGGAAAAAAAGAAAGCGGACCCGGTGCATCTTCGGTTTTCGGGGAGTGCTTGACCAAGCTTGCCGAAGAGGATCCCCGCATCGTGGCGATCACCGCGGCGATGACGGATGGGGTGGGGCTTACCTCGTTTGCCCGCCGCTACCCCGATCGCTTTTTTGACGTCGGCATTGCAGAGGAACACGCGATGACCTTTGCGTCTGCCCTTGCCGCCGGCGGAATGAAGCCCTGCTTTGCGGTGTACGCAACCTTTTATCAGCGCGCGGTGGATCAGCTCCTTCACGATGCCGCCTTGCAGAATTTACCGATCGTTTTGGCTCTGGATCGAGCGGGGCTGGTCGGTGAAGACGGCGCGACGCATCACGGGGTGTTCGATCTTCCGCTCACCCTTCCCATTCCCGGTGTGAAAATTTACGCACCTGCGTGTAAAGAGGAAATGATGCGACACCTTCGCCGCGGCTTTTCCGAAACGGCTTGCCCCAGCGTGATCCGCTATGCCAAGGGCGCATTTTCCGAAGCGATTCCGTGCGCCTTTCCTTGCGAACAGGACGTGGAATGGATCGATTTGGGCGAGGGCGTGCCGGAAGCGTGCGTGGTCAGCTTCGGAAGACAGACGGTGTCGGTGCTCGAGAGCGCGAAAACGAGCGGTGCGAGTGTGCGCGTGATCCGCTTTGCCGTTCTCAAAGGGTTTGATATGGATTTGTTGCAGACGGCTTTTGCAGGAATGCAGCGCGTCTTGTTTGTAGAGGAATCCGTCGAAATCGGGGGATTTTCTCAGTATCTTTGGAATCTCTTATCTCAAAATCGGAATCATTCGATTTTGTTTACTAAAATTCTTGCGATCGGAGACGCCTTCGTCGGGCACGGGAAGAACGCGTGCTTGCTGGAGGATTTGAACTTGCAAAAAGACGCCATCAGAAAGGAAATCGAATCGCTTGTCAAGACTTGATACGTATTTGCATGAAAACGGCTATGCCGCCAGCCGCGCCCTTGCCGCCAAACTGGTTCGGGGCGGATACGTCTTTTTGGACGGAAAAGAATGCCGCAAGCCCAGCACGCCGGTGCAGGAGGGCGCCTCGGTTCTCATTCAGGAAAGCCCTCTGACCCGATACGTGTCCCGCGGCGGACTGAAACTGGAAGCGGCGCTGAACGCTTGGCAGATCTCGCCCGAAGGCGCAGTGTGTGCGGATATCGGTGCCTCCACGGGCGGCTTTACCGATTGCCTCCTGCAGCACGGAGCGGCGAGGGTTTATGCCGTGGATTCGGGAAGCGGTCAGCTTCACCCTGCTTTGCGGGAAAACGAGCACGTCGTTTCGATGGAAAACGTGAACGCGCGTTTTCTCAACGAAAAAACCTTCGGCAAAGTGGATCTTGTGGTGATGGACGTGTCGTTCATTTCGCAAACTCTGCTTTACTCCGCAGTGACGAAGATTTTATCGCCCGGCGGGAAATTTGTTTCCCTTGTCAAGCCCCAATTTGAAGTGGGAAGAGAGTTCATCGGCTCGGGCGGGATCGTGCGAAGCGAAAAGGCACGGGAGGCGTGTCTGGAAAACATCCGCCTGCAGGCGCAAAAGGCGGGACTGAACCTGCTCTCCGTCATCCCCTCTCCGATTGCCGGAGGGGACGGAAACGTAGAATACTTGGCTTTATTTGAATTTGAAAATGCGTCCTAACGGAAAGGAGATCGGAATGAATGTGATCGGAATGTACCCCAATATCAAACGTGATATCGGGCTTTGCTATACCAAAGAAGCGGTCAAGGTGCTCCGCGCCCATCCGGTTTTGATTTTACTGCCGCAGGAATTGAAGCAGCACTGGCAAGGGGATGCAAGCGGATTGGAATTCGTTCCCGAAGAGGAACTGTTTTCCCGCAGTGACTGTCTTGTCACCTTAGGAGGGGACGGTACGATCCTTTCGGTTGCCGATTGCGCGGCGGAAGCGGACCTTCCCATTTTCGGAATTAACTTGGGCAGAGTCGGGTTTATGGCAACGGTGGAGAAAAAAGAAATTGCCAAAATCGATTGTCTGATGACGGGTAATTTTTCCGAATCCTCTCGTATGCTCCTTTCTTGCTACGTCAACGGCAAGGAAGAAATGCGCGCGCTCAATGAATTTGTCATTGCGCCGGAGAGAGGGATTCACATGATTGAGCTTTCCCTCTTCGCCGACCGAAAACGGCTTTGCGATTTTCGCGCAGACGGGCTGATTTTCAACACCCCCAACGGATCGACCGGCTATTCCTTTTCCGCAGGGGGCGCGGTGGTCGATGCGGAATTTGATTCCATCGGAGTCAAAGCCGTGTCTTCCTATCTTTTGATCAACGCCCATCACATGATCTTTTCCCCGGAAACGGTGTTCACCGCCAAAAACATTCAAAGCGACGGTTCCTCCGTCTCGGTATGCGCGGACGGCAGACAGTCCGTTCTGCTTTCGCCCGATGACACCGTGAAAATCTGCCGCAGCAAAAAAAGAGTGCGGCTGATTACCGTATCCAAACGCAGCAATTTAGAAGTATTTTTCCGTAAATTTTAGGAGAAAAAGATGAAAAACGATCGCCAACTGAAAATTTTGGAAATCATTGCCGATGAAGAAATCCGCACCCAAGAGGAATTGATTTTAGCCCTTCGTCGTTTTGGCTTTGCCGCCACGCAGGCGACGGTATCCCGTGACATCAAGGAATTGCACCTGCAGAAGATCACCGCCAAATCCGGCGGTACCAAGTATGCGGTGGAGGGGACTGCCAAGGAAAAGCAAAAGGAAACGGTGGATAAATACCGGAACGTCTTGCATCAGGTGCTGACCAGCGCCGTGCCCGCCGGTAATATCGGCGTGGTGAAAACTCTTTCCGGCACCGCCAATGCCGCCGCCGCGGCGCTGGAGGCAATGGAATTCGGCGAGATCATCGGCACGCTTGCGGGCGACGACACGCTTTTGGTGCTCTTTGCCAACGACCGTACCGCCTTTGAGTTTTGCCAGAAGATCAATCATCTCTATCTGAAAGATTAATTTTGGGAGATCACGATGCTTGCCAATCTTTTCGTGACCGATCTTGCCCTCATCCGACACCTTTCGGTGGATTTTCATGCGGGCTTTTCGGTGCTGACCGGTCAAACCGGTGCAGGAAAAAGTTTGATTTTAGATGCGCTCAATTTGTTTTTAGAGCAAAAGGGCGCAAAGGAATTGGTGCGCGAAGGGGCACCGAAACTGGAGGTTTCCCTCTTTTTTGATGAAATTTCACCCGATACGGCACGCCTTCTCT
This sequence comes from Eubacteriales bacterium, assembly GCA_045580105.1. Classification (GTDB taxonomy): domain Bacteria; phylum Bacillota; class Clostridia; order Oscillospirales; family SIG627; genus RGIG5579. The sequence goes on from JAZNNH010000043.1 coordinate 7,366, forward strand.
CCGATTATTTTTGCGAGGAGGACGTGGCGGAGGGCATCACGCTGATGCGGCAAGTGACCTCCGACGGAAAGAGCACCTGCAAAATCGGTGGGCGCACGGTTCCGTTTTCGCAGTTAAAGAGCGTGGCGCAGCATCTTTTGTCCATTCAAGGGCAAAACGCCGCCGGTGCTTTGCTCGACGAGAAGAATCACCGTGGGTATTTGGACAGCGCTCTGTCTGATGCCGATCAGCAGGTTTTGGAAGAATACCGCGCGCTTTATCGCGACTGGGTCAAAGAAAAAAACGCCCTGCAGCAAATGAAAGAAACGGCATCTTCCGGAAAAGAGAAGCTTGCGCTTTTGGACTTTCAGATGAAAGAAATTGAAAAAGTCAAGCCGAAACGCGGCGAAGAGGAAGCGCTGGAGGCGCGCCTTTCGGCGTTGAAAAATTCCGAAAAAATCCACGCCGCGCTGTACACCGCCGACCGTGCGCTCTCGGGCGGAGAAAAGGGAAGAGGGGCGGTGTTCCTCTTGGAGGCGGCGGCAGGAAAATTAGAAACGCTGGGAGAGCCGGACCCCGATTTTGCGCTTGCGGGCGAGCTGTATGAAATTTCCCGTCGGGTCAAGGAGATGGCAGGGGAAGTGTCCTACCGTCTTTCGCAGGTGGGCGAAGAAGATCCGGCTACCCTTGTGGATAAGATCCAGCGCAGATTGGATCTGCTTTACAAGCTAAAACTCAAATACGGCAGTACCGTAGAGGAAGTGATTTCCTACTACGAGTCGATAAAACAGCAAAAAGACTTGACGATGACCTTGAAAGATGATATAAAAAGAGCGACCGAGCAGCTTTCCGCGCTCGAACACAAGGTCAAAGAGGTCGGCGCGAAGCTGACGCGGGCAAGAAAGACGCTGGCAAGGGCGCTGGAAGAAGAGATCGGCTCGGTGCTGACGTTTTTGGATATGCCCCAAACCCGATTTTTTGTTCAGCTATCCCCGACCGAACCGGGTCCGGAGGGGCTGGAGAGTGTGTCGTTTGCCATTTCTCCGAACCTCGGCGAGGGCACAAAGCCCTTGGCTCAAATCGCGTCCGGCGGTGAGAGCAGCCGAATTATGCTGGCGCTTCACTTGAAACTGGGACGGGCGAAGGATGCGGACACAATGGTCTTTGACGAGGTGGATACGGGAATTTCCGGTGCGACCGCACAAAAGATCGCCTTGGCACTCAAAAAACTGTCGCAGCGCAAGCAGGTTTTGTGTGTGACGCATTCGGCGCAGGTTTCCACGCTTTCCGACCACCACTATCTGGTGGAAAAAAGCCAAGAAGACGGCAGAACCCAAACTCGGCTGTTTTGTTTGGACGAAGAGGGACGGCTTTTGGAAAACGCCCGCTTATTTGCCGGCGCGACCCTGACGCAGGAAGCCAAGAGCGCCGCGGAGGATCTGAGGAGACAAGGGCTGCGAGAATATGAAAAATGGAAGGATACGATCCTTTGAGGATAAAGAAAGGTTAGAGTTATGGAAATTTATGAAGAACTTCAAAAACGCGGATTGATCGCGCAGGTGACGGACGAAAAGGAGATTCGTGAACTGCTCAACTCCGGCGGAGCTCGTTTTTACATCGGTTTTGACCCCACTGCCGATTCGCTTCACTGCGGCCACTTTATGGCACTTTGCCTGATGAAGCGTTTGCAGATGGCAGGCAATAAGCCCGTTGTTTTGCTGGGCGGCGGTACGGGATATATCGGTGACCCCTCCGGCAGAACAGATATGCGATCCATGCTCACGCCCGAGACCATCGAGCACAACTGTCAGTGCTTCAAGAAGCAGATGGAACGCTTCATTGAATTCGGTGACGACAAGGCAATTATGGTGAACAACGCCGATTGGCTCTTGAAGCTCAATTACGTGGAGCTTCTTCGCGAGGTGGGCGCGTGCTTTTCCGTGAACAATATGCTTCGTGCCGAGTGCTACAAGCAAAGAATGGAAAAGGGCTTGTCTTTCCTCGAATTCAACTATATGATTATGCAGTCCTACGACTTCTATCACCTGTCCAAGGAATACGGCTGTAATATGCAGTTCGGCGGCGACGATCAGTGGTCGAATATGCTGGGCGGTACGGAGCTGATCCGCAAGAAGACCGGCAAGGACGCCTATGCGATGACCATTACCCTGCTTCTCAACTCCGAGGGTAAGAAAATGGGTAAGACCCAGTCCGGTGCGGTTTGGCTTGATCCCGAAAAAACCTCGCCCTTTGACTTTTATCAGTATTGGAGAAACGTGGCGGATGCGGACGTACTCAAGTGCATCCGTATGCTCACCTTCCTGCCTTTGGAAGAAATCGAAAAGATGGAATCTTGGGAGGGAAGCCAGCTTAACGTTGCCAAGGATATTCTCGCCTATGAATTGACCTTGCTCGTTCACGGCGAGGAAGAAGCGAAAAAGGCAAGAGAAGCGTCCAAGGCGCTGTTCGGCGGTTCGGGCTCGAACGCCAATATGCCCAGCTTCGCTCTGACGGATGCAGATTTCACCGACGGCGCCATCAACGTGATGGATCTGATGGTGAAAGCCGGTCTTTGCCCCTCTAAGGGCGAAGCCAGACGTTTGGTTCAGCAGGGCGGTGTTTCCGTGAACGATGAAAAGATCACCGATATTGCCAAAACCTTCGACAGCGCACAGTTCGACTCCGAATTCATCCTGCGCAAGGGCAAGAAAGTCTTTATTAAGATTACGAAATAATATTTTAGATATATGCAGGGCTGCCGCCCCGCAGTTACTTTCTTTGAAAAAAAGTAACCAAAGAAACTTTCCGAATAAAAAGAAAAGGACTGGTATTTCCAGTCCTTTTTTCTTTTTATATTGATCTATTACAGTTTTCTTTGTCACACTTTCTTTTTGAAAAGAAAGTGTGGGTTGAAGTTTTCTTTGCCTACTTTCTTTTTCAAAAGAAAGTAGGTTAGTTTTGAGGGGGCGTGTAGTAGAGCGTTTTGCCGGCTTCCACGGAGCGGGTCAGCCAAACGGACGCGCCGATCACACAGCCGTCGCCCACGGTGGTGTCACCGCCCAAAATGGTCGCGTTGGCGTAGATAATGACGTGGTTTCCGATATTGGGATGGCGCTTGAGATCCTTGATGGGATGACCGTTTTCATCCAGCTCGAAGCTCTTCGCACCCAGCGTCACACCCTGATAGAGCTTAACGTGGTCGCCGATCACGCAGGTTTCGCCCACAACGATACCGGTTCCGTGGTCAATGAAGAAATACTCGCCGATGGTCGCACCCGCGTGAATATCGACACCCGTTTTTTCGTGTGCGTATTCGGTCATAATACGGGGGATCATGGGGATTTTGAGGGTGTAAAGCTCGTGCGCCAGTCGGTAAATGGAAATGGCGTAAAAGCCGGGGTAGCAAAGAAGAACTTCCTCGTGGCTCTTGGCGGCAGGGTCGCCTTGATAAATCGCTTCGATGTCCTTCATGAGAAGGGTTTTGATGTGAGGAAGCGTTTCCAAAAACGCGGCAGCGCTGATTTTTGCATCCGGCGCATCGGTCTGAAGGCGCGACGCTTTTTCGATCAGCGTAATCAGTTCGTTTTCAATTTTTCGCAGTAGGGAAAGAGAGCTCAGTCCTTCCTGCGTGACGGAACGGCTCTTAAAATAGCCCGGGAATAAGAGGGATTGCAGATCTTTAATCAGATCGACCACTTCTTTTCGATTGGGCAAAAGCACGTCGCACTCTGCCTGCGCAATCTTGCTTTCCTTTCCGATTTGATCCAATCGGCTTTGAATGTCTTCCAGGTTCATGGCACATCTCCGAAGTTGTTTTTTTTGATTATACTATGCCAAGATTTTCTTGTCAATGAAAAAACAGCCCCCGAAACTTCGGGGGCTGTTTGATGAAAAAGCAGAAGCCGAGGGGAAAGCCCCTGCTTTTTTAACCTGCCAGACCGCGCATTTTAAGGCGGAGATTGTCGGCGATCATCGCCACAAATTCGGAATTGGTGGGTTTTCCCTTAGTGTTTTGCACCGTGTATCCGAAAAAGGAGTTGAGCATATCCACGTCGCCTCGGTCCCAAGCCACTTCAATGGCGTGACGAATGGCGCGTTCCACGCGCGAGGAGGTGGTGTTAAACTCCTTTGCCACGGAGGGGTAAAGGGTTTTGGTGACCTCGGAAATGATGCGATGATCCCGCACGACCATCATAATCGCGCATCGGAGGTACTGATAGCCCTTGATGTGCGCGGGAATTCCCACCTGATGAATGATGCGGGTCACTTGCGCCTCTAAATCAAATTCATCTTCCAAACGGAATTTTTCTTCGCTGCAAACCTGATGAATCTTTTCCGCCAGCGCTTCGTAGTCAAAGGGCTTGAGAACACAGCTGGAAATCCCGTTTGCAAACGCATCCTCCAATACCGCCTTGTTGTTCACCGCCGTCACCAAAATAAACTTCGGTGCGCGCAGCTTTAAGTCGCGCCGTACCTCCCGAATCAAGCTTGCCAGATCATACCCCGGAAACCAAAGGTCCAGCAAAACCACGTCGGGCTTTAGGTTTTTAATCGCAAGAAGCGCTTCTCCGCCGTCGCCGCTGTCACCGACCACGCAAAAGCCCAAATTGGCAAGACTCTCGCGACAAACAAAACGGAAATCATTTCCGGAATCAATAATGTATACTTTTTCTTTTGGCTCTTTCATATTCAACCCTTCCTTTTCAAAAAATACGTTCTTTCCCTTTCGGCGTTCTAATTTTACCAATAATTGGTAATTTTTGCAATACCTTTTGGAAAGAAAATTACCAATTTTTACCAATTTTGTAGAAGTGAACAAAATCGCTTTGCTTTTTGTGTGTTTTGTTCCAAATACCGGGGGAGAAAAGGCGTGGCTTTTGCCAAAGTTTGTCGAATGGTGCGTTTTTGCCCGATCCGGTGCTTGTCGGGGTCGGATTTTCTCGCCCTTTCCCTTCTTTTCCAGTTTACTTGCCGCTCGGTGCTGATTTCATCGAAGCGCGCTGACAAAAAAACACAAAAGACCGATTTTTTCGGTCTTTTGTGCGGAACGAAAAGGGCTCTTGTCGAAAAAACAGTTCGTGTGGCCCAAGCGCGGCAAAAAGATGAAACATCTTTGTTTTTTTCACAAATTTATTGACTTTACGGCAAAAAAGTGTTAATCTACCTATGATATAAAACACGAGGAAGAAGACAAGTACCTCTTCGACTTTTTTGCAAGAGAGCTGCCGGTTGGTGCAAGGCAGTCGAAAAGAGAGGAGGGAATACCCTTTGGAGTGGCTTTTCCGAAACAAAGTAGGAAAAGACGGGTGCGCCCGATACTGCGCTTTGAGACTGTCCTATGACAGTGAATATGAGGTGGTACCACGATTCTGTCGTCCTTGTGCTTATAGCTCAAGGGCGTTTTTTGTTGGTACCCGAAAGGAAGTTTTTATGGCGATTACTGATTTTTTGGAGCGCAACGCGCGCCTGTACGGACGGGAAACGGCTCTGGTGGAGCTCAATCCTACCGAGGAACGCGATCTGGGCGTGACTTGGCGCGATTTTAATCTGATTGAAGGAACTGCCGATGCCCCCTATCGCAGAGAATACACTTGGAGCGATTTTGACCGCAGAGCCAACCGCTTTGCCAATCTTCTTTTGAGCCGCGGATTTGAGCGCGGCACGAAGGTTGCCATTCTTTTGATGAATTGCCTCGAGTGGCTTCCCATCTATTTCGGCATTTTGAAGGCGGGCTGCATTGCGGTTCCCATGAATTTCCGCTATTCGAGCGCTGAGATCAAATACTGTTTGGAGCTGGCAGACGTATCCGCGCTGGTTTTCGGTCCGGAATTCATCACGCGGATGGATCCGGTCGTTCCCACGCTTTCGGAAGTCAAAACCTTTTTCTTCGTCGGAAAATCCACCCCGGCTTATGCCGAGGACTGTCTGAAGATCATGGGCTTTTGCTCCTCTTCCGCCCCGCCTGTCAAGCTCGAGGACGAGGACGTTGCCGCGATTTATTTTTCTTCGGGTACGACGGGATTTCCCAAGGCGATCCTGCACAATCACAGAGCGCTCGTGTCCTCTTGTGAAACCGAGCAGAACCACCACGGACAAACGCGCTCTGACGTCTTCCTTTGCATTCCGCCGCTGTATCATACGGGCGCGAAGATGCACTGGTTCGGCTCACTCCTTTCCGCCGGCCGCGCGGTTCTGCTTCGCGGCGTCAAACCGGAATGGATTTTGCGCGCCGTGACGGAAGAAAAATGCACCATCGTATGGCTTTTGGTGCCGTGGGCGCAGGATATTCTGGATGCCATCGAGTCGGGAAAAATCAATCTCGAGGATTATTATCTGGATCAGTGGCGCTTGATGCACATCGGCGCGCAGCCCGTGCCGCCGAGCTTGGTGCGCCGCTGGCAAAAGATTTTCCCGCGCCACGAGTACGATACCAACTACGGTCTTTCCGAATCCATCGGTCCTGGCTGTGTACATCTGGGTGTGGAAAACGTACATAAGGTGGGCGCCATCGGAAAACCCGGCTATCTGTGGGAAGCCAAGATCGTCGTGGGCGATCGCATTGCCGAAAAGGGCGAAGTGGGCGAGCTTTGCGTCAAAGGCCCCGGCGTGATGCTTTGTTATTATAAAAATCCGCAAGCCACCGAAGAAGTGTTAAAAGACGGTTGGCTCTATACCGGCGATATGGCAAAAGAAGACGAAGACGGTTTTCTGTATCTGGTCGATCGCAAGAAAGACGTTGTCATTTCCGGCGGAGAAAACATTTATCCCGTTCAGATCGAGGACTTTTTGCGCGGCCATGAAAAAATCAAGGACGTTGCGGTCATCGGTCTTCCCGACACCCGTCAGGGAGAGATCTGCGCGGCGATCATTGAACTCAAAGACGGCGAAGATTGCACGCAGGAAGAAATCGATGAATTTTGCACCGGTCTTCCTCGCTACAAGCGCCCCCGCAAGGTCTTTTTCGACAAGGTGCCCCGTAACCCCACCGGAAAGATCGAAAAGCCCGCTCTTCGTGAAAAATACTGCAAGGGTCGGCTGGTAGAAGCGCAAATCAACGGATAGGAGTTGGGTGTATGTTCATTAAAATTTCCATGCTGATCGTGTTTTTTTCCGTGATGATCGGCGTCGGCTTTTCCTGCCGCAAGCACGCCACGGACGTGAACGGCTTTGTTTTGGGCGGCAGAAGCGTCGGCCCTTGGCTGACGGCGTTTGCCTACGGCACGTCTTATTTTTCCGCCGTGGTCTTCGTGGGCTATGCCGGCCAGTTCGGCTGGAAATACGGCATTGCCGCCACGTGGGCGGGCATCGGAAACGCCCTGATCGGATCGCTCATGGCTTGGGCGATTTTGGGCAGAAGAACCAGAGTTATGACCCAGCATCTGGATTCGGCTACGATGCCGCAGTTTTTTCAGGCACGTTTGGATTCCAAGGGCTTAAAGCTTGCGTCCTCGGCTCTGATTTTCATTTTTATGATCCCGTATACCGCCTCGCTTTATAACGGCTTGAGCCGCCTTTTTGGAATGGCGTTCGGCATCGATTACACTTGGTGTGTCGTTGCGATGGCAATCCTGACGGGTGTTTACGTGACGGTGGGCGGCTATATGGCAACGGCGGTTAACGATTTTATTCAGGGCATTGTGATGCTCTTCGGAATCGTTTTGGTGATTGCCGCGGTTCTGCATACAAAGGGCGGCTTTACCGCCGCGCTCGATGCGCTTTCCCGCGTTTCCGATCCCACGGTTTCCTCCTCCCCCGGTGCGTTTGCCTCGTTCTTCGGACCGGATGGGAAGGGACTTGCGGGCGTGGTGATCCTCACTTCCTTGGGAACGTGGGGACTTCCGCAGATGGTGCAGAAGTTTTACGCCATCAAAAGCGAAAAGCAGATTAATAAAGGTATGATCATTTCCACCCTCTTTGCTCTGGTGGTTGCCGGCGGATGTTATTTTCTCGGCGGCTTCGGACGGCTGTTTTGCGACGGCGCCCTCGTGGCGAGGGAAGGGTACGATGCCATCATTCCCGCCATGCTCGAGCCCTTGCCCGATTTTCTGATCGCCATTGTGGTGATCTTGGTTCTTTCGGCTTCCATGTCCACGCTTTCTTCCCTTGTGATGACCTCCAGCTCGACCTTGACGCTGGATTTTCTCAAGGGAAACGTGATCCGGAATATGAAAGAAAAGACCCAGCTCTTGCTTTTGCGACTGCTTGTGGTTGTGTTTATTGCCATTTCCGCGGTCATCGCCATTTATCAAAGTTCGGCGGGCGGTGACGGCGTGAAGTATATTGCCCAGTTAATGGGCATTTCTTGGGGTGCGATGGCGGGCTCGTTCTTAGCTCCGTTTCTTTACGGCTTGTATTGGAAAGGGCTCACGCGCGCCGCGGTTTGGGTGAATATGCTCTTTTCCACCGCCGTGATGGTGGGCTGCATTTTGCCCGGTGTGAAGGAAATGTATCCTCCCTTCCTGCAATCGCCCATCAATGCCGGCGCGTTTTGTATGCTCGCAGGGCTTGTGATTACCCCGCTTGTCAGTTTGGTGACCAAAAAAACGGACAAAGCAAAAATCGAATCGGTGTTCTCTTGCTATGAACGCATGGTCACGGTTACCGTGAAAGATTCCATCGGAGAAGCCGCAGAAAGAAAAGGAGAAAGCAAATGAAAAAATTGATGCTCGGCAACGAAGCGGTCGCCCGCGGTCTGTATGAGGCAGGGTGCAGCTTTGTTTCCAGTTACCCCGGTACGCCCAGTACCGAAATTACCGAGTGTGTCGCGCGCTACCCGGAAGTGTATGCCGAATGGGCGCCCAATGAAAAGGTTGCGATGGAATCCGCCTTCGGTGCAAGCTTGGCAGGCAAACGCAGTTTTTGCGGAATGAAACACGTCGGCTTGAACGTGGCGGCAGACCCGCTGTTTACCATGTCGTATACCGGTGTAAACGCCGGCTTTGTGATCGGTGTGGCAGACGACCCCGGCATGCATTCTTCTCAGAACGAGCAGGATTCCCGTCACTACGCAAGAGCCGCTAAAATGCCGATGCTCGAGCCCGCAAACTCCGAGGAAGCACGCAATTTTACCAAGATTGCGTTCGAAATTTCCGAGCAGTTCGACACGCCCGTTCTTCTGAAAATGTGTACGCGTATTGCCCATTCCCAGAGCATTGTGGAAGAGGGCGAGCGGGTGGAAGTGAAAAAAGAATACGAAAAGAACGGTCAAAAATACATTATGATGCCCGGCAACGCCAAGCGCCGTCACCCCATTGTGGAACAGCGCACCCGTGATCTGGTCGCGTTTGCGGAAGAGGACGACATCAACCGCATCGAAGATGGAAAAAATAAGAAAATGGGTATCATCACCTCCTCGACTTCGTATCAGTACGTCAAAGAGGTGTTCGGAGACGAATATCCCGTTCTCAAACTGGGTATGATCTGGCCTTTGCCCGAACAAAAAATCATCTCCTTTGCCAAGAGTGTTGAAACGCTTGTGGTCGTAGAGGAGCTGGACTCCTTTATCGAGGAGCACTGCCGCAACCTCGGACTGGAAGTGGTCGGCAAGGAACTGTTTTCTCCCGTCGGCGAATTCAGCCAAAACGTTGTTGCCAAGGCGCTGGGCAAAGAAGAAGCGGTCGGCACGGCACTTTCGGAAGAAATTCCGCAAAGACCGCCCGTGATGTGTGCCGGCTGTCCCCACAGAGGACTGTTTTATACCTTAGCGAAAAATAAGATCACCGTTTTGGGTGATATCGGTTGTTACACGCTCGGTGCCGTGCCGCCGCTTTGCGCACTCGACAGCACCATTTGTATGGGCGCGAGCGTTTCGGGTCTGCACGGCTTTGTGAAAGCCCTCGAGGGCGCCGCCGACGGCAAGACGGTCGGTGTCATCGGCGATTCGACCTTTATGCATTCGGGTATGACCGGTCTTGTGAATATTGCCTATAACAATTCCAATGCCACCGTCATCATTTTGGATAACTCCATTACGGGTATGACCGGTCACCAGCAGAATCCCACCACCGGTAAGAACTTGAAGGGCGATCCTGCCGCCGCGGTCAATCTGGAAGAGCTTTGCCGCGCCATCGGCATCCGCCGCGTTCGCGTGGTCGATCCCTATCAGCTTTCCGAAACGGAAAACGCAATCAAAGAAGAATTGGCAGCTGCCGAGCCGTCTGTGATCATTTCCAGAAGACCCTGCGCACTGTTAAAATACGTCAAGCACGCAGGTCCCATCAAGGTCGATTCCGACAAGTGCCGTTCCTGCAAGGCCTGTATGAAGATCGGCTGTCCTGCCATCAGTATGAAAGACGGCAAGGCCGTGATTGATAACACCCTTTGTACCGGTTGCGGTGTTTGCACTCAGCTTTGTAAATTCGGCGCACTGTGAGAAAGGAGTAACTCAGATGAAAACGAAAAATGTGATGATTGTCGGCGTGGGAGGACAGGGAAGTCTTCTGGCGTCCAAACTCTTGGGAAAACTCCTTTTGAGCCGTGGGTACGACGTGAAGGTATCGGAAGTGCACGGAATGAGCCAGCGCGGCGGAAGCGTGGTAACCTACGTTCGTTTCGGCGACGTGGTCTATTCTCCCGTGATTGATAAGGGGCAGGCCGATTTTATCGTGTCGTTTGAATTGCTGGAAGCGGCGCGCTGGACGGAGTATTTGCGAGAGGGTGGCGTGATTGTTTCCAACACCCAAAAAATCAATCCGATGCCGGTGATTATCGGGTCGGCACAGTACCCCGAAAACTTAGAGGGAAAGATTCGCGATGCCGGAATCCATCTGGAAACGCTCGATGCACTGGCGCTGGCAGAACAAGCCGGTAGTGCCAAGGCGGTGAATATCGTCTTGATGGGCAAGCTCTCCCGATTCTTTGATTTTTCTAAGGAAGAATGGATGGATGCCATTGCCCAAAGTGTACCTGAAAAGTTTTTGGAACTCAATCAAAAAGCTTTCCTGATGGGAAGAGAAGCATAAGAGGAGATTGATATGAAACGCTATTATCAACCCGAAATCGAAACCGCCTCGCAGGAACAGATCCTCGCTTGGCAAAATGAACGCCTTATCAAACAGGTTCAGCACGTGTGGGACAACGTTCCGTATTACCGCAAAAAAATGGAAGAAAAAGGCGTGACTCCTGCTGACATTACCGGAGTCAAAGACCTTCACAAATTGCCGTTTCTGACCAAAGCAGACCTGCGCGACGCCTATCCTTACGGCCTGATGGGAAAACCCCTCAAGGACTGCGTGCGCATTCAGTCTACCTCCGGCACCACCGGCAAGCGCGTGGTTGCGTTTTACACCCAAAAGGATCTTGACCTTTGGGAGGATTGCTGTGCCAGAGCCATTGTGGCTGTGGGCGGAAGTGAAGAAGACGTGTGTCAGGTGTGCTACGGCTATGGTCTGTTTACCGGCGGTCCGGGCTTAAACGGCGGCTCTCACAAGGTCGGCTGCTTGACGCTCCCGATGTCTTCGGGTAATACCGACCGTCAGCTTCAGTTTATGACCGATTTGGAAGCGACCATTATTTGCTGTACCCCCTCTTACGCAGCTTATCTTGCCGAGTCCATTCAAGAAAAAGGACTGCGCGACAAGATCAAGCTTAAAGCCGGCATTTTCGGGGCAGAGGCGTGGAGCGAAGAAATGCGCCGCGATATTGAATCCCAGCTCGGCATCAAGGCCTATGATATTTACGGCTTGACGGAAATTTCCGGCCCCGGCGTTGCCTTTGAATGTGAAGCGCAGACGGGAATGCACATCAACGAGGATCACTTCATTGCAGAGATCATCGATCCCGATACGGGCGAGGTGTTGCCTGAGGGAGAAAAGGGCGAATTGGTGTTCACCTGTATTACCAAAGAAGCGTTCCCGCTTCTTCGTTACCGCACCCGCGATATTTGTGTTTTGACCCGCGAGCCCTGCCCCTGCGGAAGAACCCACGTGAAAATGTCCAAGCCCATGGGCAGAAGCGACGATATGCTCATCATCAAGGGCGTGAACGTATTCCCCAGCCAGATCGAAACCGTTCTGTTGGAACAGGGGTATCCTGCCAACTATCAGATCATTGTGGATCGCGTGAACAACGCCGATACCTTTGAGGTGCAGGTGGAAATGACACCCGAAATCTTCTCCGATTCCCTTTCGAATCTGGGTGCGTTGGAAAAAGGCCTTGTGAATGCACTCCATTCCATGCTCGGCATTTACGCCAAGGTGAAATTGGTTGCACCTAAGAGCATTGCCCGCAGTGAAGGCAAAGCGGTTCGAATCATTGACAATCGTAAAATTTAAGGAGGAAGAAACGATGAAGGGTATCCATCAGATTTCTGTTTTTATCGAAAACAAAAAAGGTTCTCTTTCTGAAATTACTCGCCTTTTGGCAGATAGCAAAATTAACTTGCGTGCCATCTCTATTGCAGAAAGTGCCGATTACGGTGTGCTTCGTCTGATTGCCGACGATGCCGAAAAAGCAACCTCCGTTCTTCTTTCCCACGGATTCATTCTTTCCATGACGCCCGTAACGGTCATTTCCGTGCCGGATGAGCCCGCCGGTCTTTCGCAGGTTCTTAATATTCTGACGCAGGCAGGGGTCGATATTGAATATATGTATTCTCTGTTTACCCACCAGAACGGAAAAGCGTATATGGTGTTCCGTATTTCCGATCAAGAGGAATTTGAAAAAATGGTCACCGGGCAAAACCTTTCGGTGACCACCAAAGAAGAACTGGGCTTGATTTAAGTTATAGAGCACGCAGGGCTGCCGCCCCGCACCCTGCAGTTCCTTTCTTTGGAAAGATGGGAACCAAAGAAACTTTCATAATAAAAAGTAAAAAAAGGACTGATTATTTCAGTCCTTTTTATTATTTTTATATTTCCCCATTCGAGTTTTTCTTTGCTTACTTTCTTTTTTCAAAAAGAAAGTAAGAAGCTTTCTTTGGCTTACCTTTCTTTTCCAAAAGAAAGGTAAGTTATTCTTGGGGCTCCTGCACGGGCGATTGCGTCGGAACGTGGCTTAAGAGAGCGCCGTATTCAAAGAGATAAGACAGCGCAAAGAGAACAAAGCCCCAGAGAATGGTTTCGAGATTCACGTTGGTTTCCCCGAGAAGAAGCGTGCCTTTGCCGTGTGTCAAAAGAGCAATGAGTGTGGAGCAAACCGCGGGCGCACCGGCAAGGAAAAAGAGGGAAATGCCGGCACATTTGAGGTCCTTTGCCGCCTGAGAGGTAAAGGGAGAAAGCTGGGCTTCTTTGATGGAAGCGGCAACGCGGGAAAGGTAGCGATAGAAGAAAAAGAGAACGATCATTTCGGCAAACGTGGGAATGATCGACAGCGCCAAGGTGTGGTTTTCGGCGGACGCGATGGGCGTTTCCTCAACGATACGAAATCCGTTTTCGGTCACTTCCAAGCCCTCGGTCTCTTGCCCGGAAAGCGATTGTTTTACCTCGTCAAACGCCTCTCCGACAAGGGCGCGAAGATCAAATTCCATATCGACCTTCGTTTCGGTGCGGAAGACAACCGTGTCCCGCGGCAAAAACGAAAGCGATAAAACGCCGATGAAAATGCCGACGGCACCGATGATGCACAGCACCTTCAAAATGGAAAAAACCACTTGGCAGGCAGAGGCAACGGAACGAATGAATTTGGTTTTGTTCATAAAAAACTCCTTTCTCACGGTAACGGATACGTTTGGTATCCTGTTTATCGGACACCTGTTTTGTTATGATGAACTTGCAAACAAACGAAACAGGAGATTTTACGAAAATGGATGAAAGAATGACAAGCTTGAAAGAGCAGGTAAAAAAGGGAAGCATCCCCGCGGCGTTTTCCTTGGCAGAAGCGCTGAAATGGGGGTATTACGGAGAGACCGACCCGATGCGCGCCGCCAGAATGTATCGCATTTGCTGTCGGGCAAAGGATAAAAAAATGAGCGCCGCCGGCTTTTTAAACCTCGGCATTTTGTATTATTACGGATACCTTTCCGACGGAAGCGAGCCGGAGAAGGACGCCAAAAACGCCTTTTCCTGCTTTCTGAAAAGCGCCTTGACCTATCCGAATAAGGATGCGCTTTCCCGTCTTGGTGATATGTACCGCTACGGGCAGTACGTGCCCAAAAACGAAGGTGTTGCGCTTTCGCTTTATCTTAAGGCAAATGCTTGAGGGTGATCTTCTTTAAGAAAAGATCCAAATTGGCTTTTGGATGGAACACAAAATCTTCTTTTTCTATGCTCGGCAGGAGGGTGGAAAGAAGTGTGGGATTTAAAATAAGCGCTTCTTTTTCGCTTTTTTTCAAGGTTTTAATGGCATATTCCAATCGGGACGCCTCGGCGCGGGATGCGCTGGACCAAAGTGCGGCAAGCGAAGAAATTTTTCGCGCACGGGTAAACTTGGCGCTTTTTTTGCCTTGTTTTGCGTGGTCAGCCATGCGAGAAAACATATTTTTGGCAATTCCCGTGTAAAGCGCGCCGCCCTCGACGCGGAGAATATAGGTATAATACATATTCTGCTCCTTTTTTTCATTGTAACACAAAGATTGGCTGACTACAAGAAAAAAAGTGAAACTGGTCATTGTAATCGCCCAAAATTTTTGTTACACTCGTTTCATCAAAGGAAAAAGAGGACGATCGGATGAAACGAATTGTAAGCGTTCAAGATATCTCGGCGGTCGGAAAATGCTCCCTGACGGTGGCACTTCCCATCATTTCCGCTTGCGGTGTGGAATGTGCGGTCATGCCCACGGCGGTGCTTTCGACACACACGCAGTTCACCGGCTTCACCTTTCACGATTTAACGGGTGAAATCGAACCCATTTTCACGCATTGGAAAAAAGAAGGGCTCGATTTTGACGCCATCTATACCGGATATTTGGGTTCGTTTGAGCAAATTCGCCTCGTCGAAGAGATGGTAAACACCTTAAAAACCGAACAAACGGAGCTGATCGTTGACCCTGCCATGGCAGACAACGGCAAGCTGTATTACGGCTTTACCCCCGAATTTGCACGGAGGATGGGAAAGCTTTGCGGCAAAGCGGATTTGATTTTGCCGAATTTGACCGAAGCGGTCTTTATGCTCGGCGAGCCGTATCCCGAACAATACGATCGGGAGTATATAAAGGCACTTCTCAAAAAGCTCTGTGCCCTCGGCGCAAAGAGAGCCGCCCTGACCGGCGTTTCCTATGAAAAGGGAAAGGTAGGGGTGGAGCTGTACGACAGCCAAACGGACACGTTCTTTTCTTATTTTAACGAGCATCTCCCCGTCGCTTTCCACGGCACGGGCGACATTTTCGCTTCCACCGTGGTGGGGGCAAGAAGCCGCGGCTTGAATTTTGAAGAAGCGCTGAAGGTTGCCGTGGATTACACACTGGAGTGCATCCGCAAGACCTTGGCAGATCCGAATAGCCGCAGCTACGGCGTCAATTTCGAGGAAGCGATCGGGTATCTGATCGAACGCATCGGAAAAGAATAATTTTTCGATAAAAGAAAAAAAGAGGCAACGCCTCTTTTTTTTATGCCTTTTTCTTTTCTTTTTTCTTTTCCTTTTTGGTTTCCTTCTCTTTTTCCTTTTGCTTTTCCTCGGTTAAGGGTTTCGGCCACGTTTGTTCCGCCAAGCGAAACGTTCCGCGGGCGTAAAGAATGGAAGCGAATGCCATAATTGCCGTTTGCAGGGCTTTTTCGGTCGGATTCTCCGCTTTCGGCTTTTCCTCTTCTTTGCCGAATACGGTGCTGACAGCCCGATCCAACTCTTCGGAAAAGAGGGTGTAAACCTCTTCATCCGTTCGCTCGGCGGCAAGACTGTCAAGAAGCGCCGCAATCTCGGAAAGCTGCATAAAGCTTTTTAAAATGCAGATCATGAAAAGCTTGGTGATTTGTCCCTTGGTGTAGCGCTTGTTCTGCGGCGGGGGAAGCAGTTTTTGCTTCACGTAGTTGTTGATCATTGTCGAAGTGATCGCTTTTTCCCCCGGAAAATACGGCGAAAGGGTCTTTTCCAGTACGGAAATTACCTGATCCATATACAGTTCAATATCAGGAAAATCAATCCACTGCGGTGCCGCAGACGGACAAAGAATGTCAGAATCCATTTTCGCTCCTTGAAAAAAAGGTAATATTGTGTTAATATAGCAAGTGTACCATAAAGAAGGAGTTTCGTCAAGAGACGAAAACCACGGAAAGAAATGAAAAAAGATGCTGACACGGCATCAAAAATCTGATAACATAGTTTTCGAAACCAGATGATGGGAAAAGGAGAAACAACAATGGCTAAAAAATACAAATTTTTACCTTACAATGAAGTATCCAAGATTGATCGAATTTGCGATATTCTGACGCAAGCGGAGGCAGAGTGTCCGGAGAAGATTGCCTATCGGCACAAAAACGCCAAGCAAGAAGTTTTGGACGTAACGTTCCGCGAATTCGGTGTAGACGTGCGAGCACTGGGAAGCGCCCTTTCGGATTTGGGAGTAGACTGTGAGCACATCGCCTGCGTGGCGGATAACAGTTACAACTGGATCAACGTATATCTTTCCGTTCTTTGCTCTCGCGGTGTGTACCTGCCGGTGGATAAGCTCTTGCCTCCCGAAGATATGATGTATGTTCTTACCTCGGGTGATGCCAAGGTGATTTTCTATTCCAAGCAGTTTGAAACCCTGTTCCACGAAAAGGAAGAAGAGCTTTCCGAGGTCAAATACTTTATCGGATTCGACCGCGAAGAAGACGAGGGAAAATTTCTTTCCTTTGCCCGGCTCAAAGAAAAAGGCAAAGAGCTTTTGGCGTCCGGCTACGACGTTTACACTTCGAATATGACCTCGTCTGACATCAAGGCGCTGAAAATGTTGGTTTACACCTCCGGTACGACCGGCATTGCAAAAGGTGTTATGCTCTCGGAAGAGAACTTGGTTTGTGAAGTATACCACGGCTTGCAGGTGGCAGACGTTTTGACGGTCGGTCTTTCCGTGTTGCCGTATCACCACACCTATGAAGCGGTGGTTGGAATTTTGGTGTACTTGCACCGCCACGCGGTCACCTGTATCAACGACAGTCTTGCCGCGATCCTGAAGAACTTTAAAATCTATCAGCCGGACTTCATTTATCTCGTGCCCGCGTTCCTGGAAATGTTCTACAAAAAGATTCGTGCGACTATGGAAGAGCAGGGCAAGTGGGAAACCTTCCAAAAGGGCGCTAAAATTTCAAAATTCCTTTTGAAATTCGGCATTGACATACGCAGAAAGCTTTTTGCTCAGCTCCACGAAACCTTCGGCGGAAAATTGGAACTGATGGTTGTGGGAGCCGCGCCCCTTCGTCCGGAAGTCATCAATTTCTTTGAAACCGTCGGTATCACCGTTTGTCAGGGCTACGGTATTACTGAATGCTCTCCTCTGGTGAGTGTAAACCGAAACAATAAATACGCCGATCCCGAAACCGTAGGTCTGCCTCTGCCTTGTCTTGAGGTTCGCATTGACAATCCCGGAGAAGACGGAAACGGCGAGATTTGCGTTCGCGGAAAAACGGTCATGATGGGCTATTACAAAAATCCCGAAGTGACCGAAAAGGCAATGGTCGACGGCTGGTTCCACACCGGTGACTTGGGTCACATTGATGAAAGAGGATATCTTTCCATCACGGGCCGTTGCAAGAACCTGATCGTTTTGGATAACGGAAAGAACGTATACCCCGAAGAACTTGAAAACTACATTATGAATATCCCTTACATTGCGGAAGCTGTGGTAAAGGGGGAAAAAGAAGAAAGCGGAAAAACCGTGGTTGTGGCAGAGGTCTTCCTTTCCAAGGATCACGTGAAGGAAATGGGCAAATCGCCCGACGAGGCAAAAATTCTTGCCGATATCCGCGCACTGACCGGTGAACTTCCGATGTACAAGCAGGTGACCCGTGTTGTCATTCGCGAAAACGAATTTGAGAAAACCACCACCCGCAAGATCAAGAGAACTTAAGCTTACTTGGAACCTTTTGAAAAAGGTTCCAAACCTCCAAAACGTTCCTTTCTTTGAAAAGAAAGGAACCAAAGAAACTTTCCGAAAGGAAGAACAAAAAAGGACTGATTTTTCAGTCCTTTTTTATTATATTACCCATTACAAAGTTTTCTTTGGCTTACCTTTCTTTTGAAAAAAGGTAAGTTATTTATTATAAATTCGCTCGATTTTGGTGAAGCCGTCTTCCATCAGCCGATCAATTTGGAATTTGGCATTCTTTTTCAAAGGAAGAACGGTGACGGTGTTGCCCTCGGCACGCAGGGCTGCTGCCTGATCGAAGATCTCTTGCATCTTTTCCGCCGAAGCACCGGTTTCGACCAAGAATGCGATGCCCTCTTTGGCGTCCTCGTTTTTGACGGGGTGATCGCGAAGAATGGTGATAATGCGTTCAAATCCGATGGAAAAACCGCAGGCAGGAACTTTTTGACCGGAGAATTTTCCGATCATTTCGTCGTATCTGCCGCCGCCGGCAATGGAAAAGTTGTATTCGTCCAGTTTCACTTCGAAAATCGTTCCCGTGTAATAGCCCATACCGCGCACGAGGGTCGGATCAAATTTTAAGGTCACGTTTTCACCCAGCGATTTTCTCACACAGGAAAGAATGGTATCCAGTCCGCTCGGAACGGACGGGGAGAGAAGCTCTTCCGGAAGCTTGGCACAGAAATCGGCAACACAGGGGGCATTGTTTTCAAAGAGTGCAAGATAGGAATCCACCGCTGTTTCTTCCAGACCCAGCGAAAGAAGCTCGGCTTTCACGCCCTCGACACCGATTTTGTCGAGTTTATCCAAAATAATGAAGACTTCTTCCAAAACCTCTTCGGAAAAGCCGGCAGACAGAGCCATCGCGCGCAAGATGCGGCGGTCGTTTACGTGAATGGTGATGTTTTCGATTCCCGTTCCGGCAAGAAGTTTGGAGAGCATATTACCGGTTGCGCCCACCAATTCAATTTCTGCCAAAATGGAGGCATCTCCGAGAATATCAATATCGCATTGGGTAAACTGACGGAATCTGCCTTTTTGGGGCTGATCGGCGCGCCATACGTTGCCGATCTGAAGTGCCTTGAAAGGCGCGGGGAGGGTGGCGCTGTTGGCGGCGTAGAAGCGGGACAGCGGCAGGGTCAGATCATAGCGCATGCCCGAATCGGCAAGATCGGAACCGGTTTCCAGCGCACGGGAAAGAGCCGCACCGCGTTTGAGCACCTTAAAGATCAGCTTTTCGTTTTCGCCGCCCTGTTTTCCGGTCAGGTTTTCGATGTGCTCCATACAAGGCGTTTCAATTTCGCGGAAGCCGTAGGAAGAATAGGTACTGCGAATTTTTGCCAATACACTCTGACGCAGTGCCATCTCCTGAGGTAAAAAGTCGTTCATTCCCTTCACAGGGGTCTTTACAAATCCCATGGATCATCCTCCAAATATAAGTGTTTCGCCCGATCGGGCGCTGTTTTGCAAATTCGGTGGAAAAGACGTGAAATCCACGCAGAATCTATTATATGATGAAAAAGCGCGTTTGTAAAGCCGAAAGGAAAATTTTCACAAATGCACCGCCCCGTCGCGCGGGGGCAAATTGAAGAGGGTGCGAATTTTCTATGGACTTTTTGAAAAGAAAATGTTATAATACTATATCTGTTATCATTTTTGGAGGTTTTTTCCATGATACAAAGAAATTCGAAAGAAAATTATTATTTGGATATCGCGCAGACCGTTTCCGAACGAGGCACCTGCTTGAGAAAAAAATACGGCGCCATCATCGTGAAAAACGATGTGATTGTTTCGACCGGCTACGTGGGCGCACCGCGCGGCAGAAAGAATTGCTGTGATATGAATTTTTGTCTGCGTGAAAAAATGAATATCCCTCGCGGAGAGCGGTATGAATTGTGCCGCAGTGTCCACGCAGAGCAGAATGCGATCATCAACGCCTCCCGTGAGCAGATGATCGGAAGCACCATGTATCTTTGCGGTGTGGATGCCAAAACCGGCGAATACGTGGAAAATTCCTCTTGCTGTCAGATGTGCAAGCGCATGGTCATCAACGCGGGAATCGAAAAAGTCGTCATCCGCGATTCCAAGGACAAATATCGCATCATTCAAGTGTCCGAATGGGTCGAAAACGACGATTCTCTGGGCACTGTCGGGTATTGATCCCACACCCCATTAGAGTTTTTGTAAACTTGTGAGGAAACACCCCATTACAGTTTTCTTTGTCAAACTTTCTTTTTTAAAAGAAAGTTTGAAGCTTTTCTTTGCTTACTTTCTTTAAATGATTGTGGGGAAGCACTTCCAGTTTAGCTTTTCTTTGCTTACTTTCTTTAAATGATTGTGGGGAAGCACTTCCAGTTTAGTTTTTCTTTGCTTACTTTCTTTTTTCAAAAAGAAAGTAAGGAGAAAGGAATGAGGTTATGTCAAAATCTTTTGTGCCGGAAGGATACGTCAACCGCTTGGGCGCGTACGATACCCAAGCCGCCATCAGTGTATTGCGCCGCCGATTCGAAAAGAATCTGGCATCGGCGTTGAATTTGAAGCGCGTTTCCGCGCCCTTGTTTGTCGATCCCAATACCGGCTTGAACGACGATTTGAACGGACACGAGCGTCCGGTTCGCTTTGATATTAAAGAAACGGGCTCCGATGCGGTGGTGGTCCACTCTCTTGCCAAGTGGAAGAGAATGGCCTTGCACAAATACGCATTCCCCGTAGGCGAGGGTCTTTATACGGATATGAACGCCATTCGTCGCGACGAAGAAATGGACAATTTGCATTCCATTTACGTAGACCAATGGGATTGGGAAAAGGTCATTTCGGAAGGCGATCGCACCCAAGAGTATCTGAAAAAGACCGTCGGCGCGATCGTTGCCGCCGTGTGCGATACGCAAGACGAGGTCAAGAGCTTGTATCCTTCCTTGAAGACCACGCTTTGCCGCAAGGTCAAATTCGTAACCGGTCAGGAACTGGAGGATCGCTATCCGGATTTGAGCTCCAAAGAGCGGGAAAATGCAATTTGCCGTGAGTATAAGACTGTATTTATCATGCAGATCGGGGATAAACTCAAAAGCGGAAAGCCGCACGACGGCAGAGCCCCCGACTACGACGATTGGTCGCTGAACGGAGATCTTCTGTTCTGGGACGAGGTGCTGGGACTTGCACTGGAAATTTCTTCGATGGGAATCCGCGTTTCCCCGCAATCTCTCGTGGAGCAGCTGGAAAAAGCCGGTTGCCCCGAACGCGCCAATTTAATCTTTCACCGTCAACTGATCGACGGTACGCTGCCTTTGACGATGGGAGGCGGAATCGGTCAGTCGCGGCTTTGCTTGCTTCTTTTGGAAAAGTGCCACGTCGGCGAAGTGCAGGTTTCGCTCTGGGATGAAAAAACCGAAGAGATCTGTCGCCGCGGCGGTGTGAATTTGCTTTAAAAGAAATAGGGGACAGTATGATCAACGTGCCTGAAATTTTCGG
Organism: Eubacteriales bacterium; assembly: GCA_045580105.1. Lineage (GTDB taxonomy): Bacteria > Bacillota > Clostridia > Oscillospirales > SIG627 > RGIG5579. Next base: position 28,751 of record JAZNNH010000043.1, read on the forward strand.
ATCGAAAGTATTTAACGATCCGGTGATGAAACAATATCTGCCTGCCGAGGTGTACGAATCTCTCAAAAACACCGTGGCAAGGGGAGAAACCTTAAATTCTGAAATTGCCGATGCCGTTGCCAAGGGAATGAAAGAATGGGCACTGAGTTTAGGTGCTACGCATTTTACCCATTGGTTCCAGCCCATGACCGGTACCACTGCGGAAAAGCACGATTCATTCGTGCGCCCCGTCAACGACAGCCAGATCATGATGGCCTTTTCCGGCAAGAATCTGATCTCCGGTGAAGCAGACGCCTCTTCTTTCCCCTCCGGCGGTCTGCGCGCCACCTTCGAGGCGCGCGGCTATTCTGCTTGGGACCCCACGTCCTACGCGTTCGTCAAGGACAATACCCTTTGCATCCCCACGGCGTTCTGTTCCTATCGCGGGGAGAGCTTGGATAAAAAAACACCGCTCTTGCGCTCGCAAGAGGCGATCGACCGCGAAGCGCGTCGTCTGCTGGCTCTGTTCGGCATGACCGACGTGAAGCGCGTTCACGCGGAAGTGGGTGCGGAGCAGGAGTATTTTCTCATCGACGATGAAATGTGGAGCCGCCGTCCCGACTTGGTGTATTGCGGCAGAACGCTGTTCGGCGCACGCCCCCCCAAGGGTCAGGAAATGAACGACCACTACTACGGTCAGATCAAGCCGCGCGTGCTTGCCTTTATGCAGGAATTGGACGAGGAGCTTTGGAAACTGGGAATCCTTGCCAATACGGAGCACAACGAGGTTGCCCCCGCACAGCACGAATTGGCACCGATTTATTCGACGGTGAATATCGCAACCGATCACAACCAGTTGACCATGGAAATGATGAAGAAGATCGCCGCCCGCCACGGCTTGGCGTGCCTGCTTCACGAAAAGCCCTTTGCGACGGTCAACGGTAGCGGTAAACATAATAACTGGTCCATTTCTACCGATACGGGCGTGCCCCTGCTCAAGCCCGGCAAGACCCCCTCGCAGAACGCACTGTTTCTCTTGATTCTCACCGCAGTGATCAAAGCGGTGGACGAAAACCAGGATCTGCTTCGCATTTCCGTTGCCGACGCCGGCAACGACCATCGTTTGGGTGGAAACGAAGCACCTCCCGCCGTACTTTCCATTTTCCTTGGCTCTGAATTGGAAGCCATTTTGGAAGATATTATGGCAGGCGAAAAGCCGGAAGACCGCCCGAAGACAAAACTCAATATCGGTGCATCGGTTCTGCCCGTGCTTCGCTGTGACAGTACCGACCGAAACCGTACCAGCCCCTTTGCCTTTACCGGTAATAAATTCGAGTTCCGTATGCCCGGTTCTTCTTGCTCGATCGCTTGTCCCAATATGATCATGAACACCATCGTTGCCGAGGCACTGTCTCAGTTTTCGGATATTTTAGAACAAAGTCAGGATTTCCACTCCGACTTGAACAAGCTCATTCACGATACCCTGATCCGTCACCGTCGGATTATTTTCAACGGTGATAACTATTCGGCTCAGTGGCGGGAAGAGGTCAAAAAGAGAGGGCTTCTCAATTTTTCCAATACCGTGGAGGCCATTCCGCATTATACCGACGAAAAGAACGTCGCGATGTTCGAAAAGCACAAGGTGCTCTCCCGCGCGGAGATTGCTTCCCGACAGGAAGTGCTTTTGGAAAACTACGCCAAGAGTATTCGCGTGGAATGTCTGACGATGGTAGACTTGACCCGCAAGGATATTATCCCTGCTGTGGTTCGTTATCAGAATTTCCTGTTGCAGGAGAGAAAAGCAAAGGAAAGCGTCGGTGCGCTTTCGACCAAGTTGGAAGACCGTTTGTTGCGTGACGTTTCCGATTTGAGTGAAACCCTCTTTGTGCGTTTGGAAAAGCTGGAAGAAGATGCCGAAAAGGCGAAAGAGCCCACCGATGCCCTCGCCCTTGCCGTCTATTCCAGAGAAGTCTTGTTCCGCGATATGACCTTGCTGCGAGAGGTGATCGACCGACTCGAAAGCATTGTGGCACGTGAGTTTTGGCCGTTCCCGACCTATGCGGAGATTTTGTATAGCGTAAAATAATTCTGCTCGATAAAATCCGCTGCGGCTTTGTCAAACAGCGCGCGGGGCTCGGTTATTTACGAAAAGTAAACGTCCATCGCCTCCTTGCTTGTTTTCCTCGCCTCGCTGAATTTTCTCTTCGCAGAAAAAATCCAAATACTTTTGCATTCAAAAAGCAAAACAAAAAAGGACTGATTTTTTCAGTCCTTTTTTTGCACCTTTTTGAAAAAAGGAGCAAACCCCAAAAACTTTCGGAATGGAAAACAAATCATTCTCTATTACCGTTTTCTTTGTCACACTTTCTTTTCCAAAGGAAAGTGTGGTTTGAAGTTTTCTTTGAATTTGTTGTGGAGGGCACGTTCAGTATAGTTTTCTTTGGCTTACCTTTCTTTTTCAAAAGAAAGGTAAGTTATTCTTTTGATTCTTCTTCCTGCGGGGGTTGAAGCTTCGCTTCGCGCGCTCGCACGTCACGGCGGAGAATGCGGTAGAGTGCCGCGGCAAAGGGGACACCGAGTAGCATTCCCACAACGCCAAACATACCGCCGCCGATCGTGACCGCCGCCAAGACCCAAAAGCCGGGCAGCCCCAGAGAAGTTCCTACTACCTTGGGATAGATAAAATTGCCTTCGATTTGCTGAAGAATAATGAGGAAAACAAGGAAGATCAGGGCTTTGAGGGGAGATACGGTCAGAATCATAAAAGCACCGACCGCCGCACCGATGTAAGCCCCTGCAATGGGAATGAGTGCGGTGAACGCAATGAGTGCGGAAATCATACCGGCATAGGGCAGGCGAAGAATGAGCATACCCGCGGCGCACAGAACGCCTAAAATGACCGCCTCGAGGCACTGTCCCACAATGTACTTGTGAAACGATTCATTCAAGACGGACAGAAGATAGGTAATCGTTCCGTTCCACGTTTTCGGCAGGTACGTAGCAAAGAGGCGAGAAAACTGCCGTTTGAGCTGTTTGCGGGAAAGGAGAATGTAAAGGGCGAAAATGAAGCTGAGCAGTCCCGTTACCACACCGGAAATGAGCCCTGCGACCGTGGTAATGACCATATTAACCACGCCACTGACCCCGCTTGTTACCATATTGATCAGATCGCCGATGCGGCTCTTCCAGTCAATGGCAGACAGCCGGTTGAACACGTCGTCGGACAGGAGATTGTGTTCCTCCAGCAAAGCAAGAAGCTTGCTGATCGCACCGGGCAAAAGATCGAGGATCAACTGCACGCAAGAGATCAGCTGCGGCACGATCAAGCCGATGATCAGGCCAACGACAGCAAACACCGAAAGAACGGACAAAACCAGACAAAGCGGGAGTTTGATTTTCAAAAGCCACCTCTTTTTGCACTTGGCAAACAAAACCCGCTGGTAGAAATCCATCGGAAGCGCGAGAATATACGCAAGACCGGCACCGATGAAAAGGGGTAGAGCGGCGGACATGACCGCGCCGAGAAACGAGAATACCGTCGGCCAGAAATGAATGGCAAGATAGAGGAGAAAAACAGAAACGCCAACGGTCAGGCAAAATTTTATTTCCTTTTGTTTCATATTGCTATCCTTTTTCTTTTTTTACTCTTTAATATCACGCATGGTAAGCGAGATTTTTTTCATTTTCAGATCGACTCCGAGAACGGCAACCTTGACCTGATCTCCCACGCTGACCACCTCCGAGGGGTGGCGAACGAAGCGGTTGCAGAGCTTGGAAATGTGAACCAGACCATCCTGATGCACCCCAATGTCCACAAAGGCACCGAAGTCACAGACGTTTCGTACGGTTCCGATCAGAACCTGACCTTCTTTCAAGTCTTCCATGCTCAGCACGTCACTGCGAAGAAGGGGCTGCTCAAAATCGTCGCGTAGGTCGCGACCGGGTTTTTCCAGTTCTCGAATGATATCCTTCAGGGTTTCCGAGCCGATTCCCAGCTCCTGAGCCAATGTGGCAAGTCCTTCTTTTTGACACAAATCCTGAAAACCGGGGATTCCCTCGCGGGAAAGAGAGTGGGAATCAAAGCCGAATCGGGAAAGCAGGGCTTTTGCCGCCTCGTAGCTTTCCGGATGCACGCCGGTGTTATCCAAGGGCTCTTTCCCACCGGGCACGCGCAAAAAGCCGGCACACTGCTCATACGCCTTTGCTCCGATTTTCGGTACTTTTTTCACCTGACTGCGGCTTTCAAACGCACCGTTTTCTTCGCGATAGGCGACAATGTTCTTGGCGGCGGCTTTCGTGATGCCTGCCACGTAGGAAAGCAGCATATAGGAAGCGGTGTTCAAATCCACCCCTACGAGGTTGACACAGTTTTCCACCACGCCGGAAAGCGCTTCTTCCAGGCGCGCGGGTTTTAAATCGTGCTGGTATTGACCGACCCCGATGCTTCTGGGCTCGATTTTCACCAGCTCCGCCAAGGGATCCTGCAGACGGCGCGCAATGGAAATGGCACTGCGCAAGGTCACGTCGTAATCGGGAAACTCCTCCGCGCCCAAGGGCGAGGCGGAATAAACGGAGGCACCGGATTCGGAAACCATCATATATTTAACGTTTAATTGATTTCGGCCAATGACCCCTGCGATGAAGATTTCACTTTCCTTGCTCGCCGTTCCGTTTCCGATGGCAATGGTATCCACACCCCATTTGCGAACGAGAGAAAGAACGATTTTTTCCGCTTCCTCAACTCTTTCCTGTGGCTTGGTGGGATAGATCACCCCTTTGTCCAGCACTTTTCCTGTGGGGTTTACCACCGCAAGCTTGCAGCCGGTGCGGTATCCGGGGTCAAAGCCCAGAACGGTTTTTCCCTTAATGGGGGGACTAAGGAGAAGATTTTTCAAATTTTCACGGAAGAGCGAAAGCGCGCCTTCTCCTGCCTTGTCGGTCAGTTCCGTGCGCAGTTCGCGTTCTAAGGACGGCGCGATCAGACGGCGGTAGCTGTCTTCCAGTGCCTCTTGCATCAAGGCGGCAAAATCCGCGCCGGGCTCGACCAAGCGGTTTTGCAAAAAGCTCAAAGGCAGATATTCATCCAAAACCAGAGAAACCTTTAAAAAGCCCCCTTTTTCTCCGCGGTTGGCCGCCAAAATGCGGTGTCCGGGGATTTTGTCCGCTTCCTGAGAAAAATCGGCGTACATACGGTAAACCCCCAGATCCTCTTCGGTGGCGGCCGTGCTTTGGAATTTCGCTTCTTTAAAGTAAATCTTTCGCAGTTCTCCGCGGATGGCGGCGTCGTCCGAAATATCCTCCGCTACGATATCCATCGCACCCTGCAGAGCATCTTCGACGGTGCACACTTCTTTTTCGGGGTCAACGTAGGCAAGCGCGGCGCTTTTGGGATCGACTCCGTTTTTTTCCTGACGGAACATCAGTTCCGCTAAGCCCTCCAGCCCCTTTTCTCTTGCCACGCTCGCGCGGGTCTTGCGCTTGGGACGGAAAGGGCGGTAAATGTCCTCGATCGTTGCGAGAATTTTTGCGTTTTCCAGAGCCAAGGCGATCTCCTCGGTCATTTTTCCTTGCTCTTCGATGGCAGAACGCACTTCTTCTCTGCGCTTTTCCAAGCCCCTTAAATACTCCAATCGCTCTGCGAATTGGCGCAAGGTCACGTCGTCCATGGCACCCGTTTTTTCTTTGCGGTAACGCGCGATGAACGGAATGGTGTTGCCGTCATCCAGCAGTTCCGTCACGCTCTTTACGCGCTCTAAACTGATGCCAAGCTCTTCCGATAGACAAAGTAAGATATCCATAACTTCTCTCTTTCCGATGAAACTAATGTTATTGTACTGGAAACGGGTGGATTTTTCAAGGGGTGTTTTGGAGAAAATACGCCGACGTTAAGCCGATGATACGCGAATAGGAAACCGTTCCTTCGGCTTGCCCCATCGCTTTTAAGTAGGTGGAATTGGTTTTGTCAGCCACCTTGGAAGCGGTGCTGTTCCGATACGGCTCGAAAAAGCGGTTGTACGCCGCAAAGTCCCGCAGAAGAACGGGGTCCGTTTCGGCAAGAATTTGCGAGGTGCGCGCGGCATCCATCTTTTTGCAAAGGGAAATAAAATCGTCAATGACAAAGGCGGCGCCGCAGTAGCGCAGATACGCCGAATCCGATTCCATCAGAAGAACCGCCGCCAAAAAATTACATTCGTTTTCCGGCGCGATACCGCGGGCGTGGCAGGTTTCGTGTGCCAGTGTGGCGGTCACGATGAAATGGGGATAGTTGGTGTTCACGTTCGCTTCCCCCGTGAAAAAGCCGTATACACCCGATAGATGCGTATAGGTCATCAGCGGGGAGACGAGAAAGGATTTGGCGGCAAAGCCGCGATTCTGATAAAAGGGGTGGGCGTTGCCGAATCGGTCTGCCGCCGACACCACCTGCTGCTTGATTTTCGTGAAATCCTCGGATGGGGTGCTTTCTCCGTTTTCATTCAAGGAAAGCGCGGGCGCGGCATCGTTGACCACCTTGCAAAGGGATTCGAGGGCAAAGAATACGGCGGGCTCATCCACCGCATCAAGGTCTAAGTCCATGTTTTGCGCAGTTGAAATGCGAAAATAACAAGGGCCGAAGGTCAAGGAAAACAGATCGACCACCGTCACGAGCGTTAAGACAACGGCAAGGGCACAGCGGCTCAGATGCTTGGGAGCGGCACTCTTTTTTATTTTGGCAATCAACGCGCGGATCGCAAGGGAAAAAACGAAAAGCACGAACAAAGAAAACAGGGCAATCGAAAGTTCAAACAGCGAAAAGGGAAGAGGAGAAGTGATCGCGGCAAGCAAAAAGCGGAAAAAGGCGGCAGGGCCGGTGGAAAACCACTCGGCAAAGCCGACCGAACAGCGGCAAATGAAAAGAAGCGCAAGACAGAGAAGAGATGCGGAAAAAAAGCCCCAAAGATACGGATGCTTTTGTACGGTTTGCTTCATCGGATTTACCCTCCCCCTTTTTTCTTCTATTGTATTATAAAAAGGGGCTCGTTTCAAGGTTTTTTTCCGCACGGTAAAAGAGAAAAAATATTTTTTGCAAAAAGACTTGACAAACGAAATAATATTTGTTATGATTGCTTCACTGATTTAGCACACTAAATCGAAAAAACATTAACACAGTGAAAAGAGGAAATCATCATGAAAAAAATTCTTGCCCTTGCCTTGGCAGCTTTGATGCTGTTTTCTACCGTGGCTGTTTTGTCTTCTTGCAGCAAAGACGAAAACGTGGTTGTCGTCGGTTACACCATTTACGAGCCGATGAACTACAAAGATGAAAGCGGAAAACTGGTTGGCTTTGATACCGAACTTGCTGAAAAAGTATTTGGCAACCTCGGTTACAAAGTTATGTTCCAAGAAATCAAATGGGAAAACAAGTACACCGACCTCAACTCCGGCGCGATTGATTGCGTTTGGAACGGCTTTACCTGCAACACCAGCGATGACGACGGTGTGAAGCGCAGCGATAAGGTTGATTTTTCCTACAACTATATGGAAAACAAACAGGTTGTCGTTGTTAAGAAAGATTCCGGTATTGCAAAAGCAGAAGATCTGAAGGATAAGATGGTTTCTGCAGAAAAAGGTTCTGCCGGCGAATCCTACGCTACCGATACCTTTGAAGGTGCTACCGTGAAGGGCTTTACCAAGCAGACCGACTGCCTGTTCGAAGTGAACGCAGGCACGGCAGACGCCGCTGTTCTGGATGCTCAGCTTGCCAAGAGCTACGTTGGTAAGGGCGATTACAAGGATCTTACCATCCTTGAAGATCTTTCCAGCGAAGTAGAATACTATGCCATCGGCTTCAAGAAGGGCAGTGAATTGACCGCAAAGGTAAACGCACAGCTGGAAGCGCTCGGCAAAGACGGAACCATCAAGACCTTGGCTGAAAAATACGGTGTTGCCAACACAGCCATCACTGATTTTTCCGAACAGAAATAAGGACTGAGCCAACAGGAGTTTTGAATGACCTTTTTCGAAGTAACATCATTCCTATTTGATGGCTTCAAGATATCATTGCTCATTTTTGCGGTGACGCTGCTTTGCGGCGCACCGCTTGGCTTGCCTATAGCCCTTTGTTCGATGAGCCGATTTCGCCCCATCAAATACCTTGCAAGAGTGTTTGTTTGGATCATTCGAGGCGTGCCCTTGATGCTCCAGATTTTTATTATTTTCTATCTGCCGGGACTTCTTTTTAAGACCCCGGTTTTCAGTTTGCTTGACCGTTGGGCCATTGGCTACGGCATTCAGGATGCGGGCCGCGTGATTGCGGTGATGATCGCTTTCATCATCAACTACGCCTGCTATTTTTCTGAAATTTACCGTGGCGGGATTGAGAGCATTTCGCAAGGGCAGTATGAGGCAGGTTACGTGCTGGGACTGACCAAGCGTCAGGTGTTTTTCCATATCGTTCTCAAGCAGGTGATCAAGCGCATCGTGCCCCCGATGTCCAACGAGATCATCACCTTGATCAAGGATACGGCGCTTGCCAACAGTATTATGGTCGGGGAAATCATCAAAAAAGCATACGAATTGGCAGCCGAACAAGCCATCATCTGGCCGCTGTTTTACACCGGAGCATTTTATCTTCTTTTCGTTGGTTTTCTTACCATTGTGCTGGGTAAAGTCGAGAAGAAGTTATCTTACTTCAAGGCGTGAAGGAGGGCAGTATGGCATATTTTGAAGTGAAAAACGTTTCCAAAAAATTCGGTAAAACCGAAGTGCTTCGCGGCATCGATTTTTCGATGGAAAAAGGACAGGTGGTTTCGATCATCGGTTCCTCGGGAAGCGGAAAAACTACGCTCCTGCGCTGCATCAACTTCCTTTGCGATCCCGATTCGGGCAAGTTCTATCTGGACGGTGATCTTCTCTTTGAAGCGACCCAAGGACAGGATTTGAACGATGCGCAGATTCGCCAAAAGAGAAAGAATTTCGGACTGGTGTTCCAGCAGTTCAATCTCTTTCCGCAGTATAGCGTGAAGGAAAACCTTTGTCTTGCTCCCCGCCTTTTGGCAAAGGAGAGAGAAGATTTTAAGGAAAAGAAAAAAGAAATCTTTGCGCAGATCGACGCCCACGCAGACGAGCTTTTGGAGCAGGTGGGTCTGACGGAAAAAGCCAACAGTTACCCCTGCGAGCTTTCCGGCGGTCAGCAGCAACGAGTTGCCATCGCCCGCGCGCTGATGCTGCAGCCCAAGATCCTTTGCTTTGATGAACCCACCAGTGCCTTGGATCCGGAATTGACCGGCGAAGTGCTTCGCGTGCTCAAGGAACTGGCACAGAAAAAGATCACGATGATCATCGTCACCCACGAAATGAATTTCGCCAGAGAAATCAGCGATAAGATCGTCTTTATGGCAGACGGGGTCATTGCCGAGGAAGGGGATCCGGAAACCTTGTTTTCGCATCCGAAATCTCCTCGCTTGCAAGCGTTTCTTGCCAAAACCGAAGGATGAACCAAACCCGACCGAAATCGGTCGGGTTTTTCTTATGTTTTATGTTCGGATGAATTTGCAAAAATGACGGGACTGTGATAAAATCGGAGAAAGAAAACGAAAAAGGGGAAACGCGATGTTTTACCGAGTGTTCGGAGCCATCGGAAGCGGCAAAAAAGAAGTACTTCTGAATCTGGCAAAAAAAGCATATCAGAACGGGGAAAAGGTGTTTTGGATCGTTCCCGAGCAGGCAAGCGCCGGATACGAGCGCCTTTTGACGCAAGAGCTGGGACCCGGTGTCAGTACTTTGGTCGAGGTCTGCAATTTTTCTCGTTTGTCCAACGTGGTGCTGCGTAGCTACGGAAAACTAGCACAAAGAAGCGTGACCGAAGAGGAAAAGAAGCTCCTTTTATTCCGCACGCTCTCGGAGAAAAAAGACGCGCTTCGCCATTTTTCATTCCGCCGCGATCCGGAATCGGTCGATGCGATTTATCACGAACTGGAAGAGGCGAGATTGGCGGGTTTGGATGCCGATGCCCTGCGAGATCTCATTCGGCAAGATTTTTTGCAGGAAGATCTGAAAGAAAAGCTGGTGGAGCTGTATTGGGTGCAAGAGAGCTTTGACAAAGCCATCCAAGAAAAGTTCAGCGATCCGCTGGAAGAAGAAATGCGCCTTGCCGGTATTTTGCAAGAATACAATTTCTTTTCGGGATCTACCGTGCTTTTGGACGGATTTTGGGATTTCACCGCTCCGCAAGAGGCGCTCATCCGTCGCTTTCTCTCGCAAGCGAAGACCGTTGCCATCTCCTTTGTCGGAACCAAAAAAGAAACGGTTCTGTTTGAAAAAACACTGCGCTGTGCCCGCCGCCTGCTTCGTTTTGCGCGCGAGGCGGGAGTCGAGGTAGAGGATATTACCGTGGAAGAAGAGCCCGACGCTTCGCCGCTTGGCTTTTTAAAGGCGCATATGGCCGATGGCATCGGCACGTTCCGCGGCGAGGTGAAAGCACTTTCCTTGACGTCCTGCCCGACCCCCTCCGATCAGGCAAGCTTTGTGGCGGAAACGATTTTGAAAAAAGTCAAAGAAGGGGCAAGATGGAAGGATTTTGCGATTCTTTCCCGCACAAACGGGGATCAGGAACGAATGATTTTAACCTTGCAGGAAGCGGGAATTCCCGTGTTTGCCGAGGAAAAAAAGAGTTTGGAAACCTCCCCGCTTGCGACCACCCTTTTGCTGGGAACGCGCATTGCCTCGCTCTATGCAAAGGAAGACGTGGTGCGGGAGTATTTGAAGTGTGGCTTGATTTTAAGTCCCCAAGAGGATTTGTTCCTCTTGGAAAAATATATTGCGACTTGGTCCCTTTCCGGTCGCGCTCTGTTGGACGGAAAGGACTTTGTGATGAATCCGGAGGGCTATTTTGCCCTCGATTCGGTTCAAACGCAGGAATTGGAGCGGGTCAACGCTGCCAAAAAGCATGTGTTTGATCCCCTGCGCCGCCTTTCGTTTGCGCTGAGCGCCGGAACCAATGAAGAGAAAGTCACTTCTCTTGTTTCGTTTTTGGTGGAGATCGGGGCGGAAAAACTGCTTCACGATCAAATTTCCGCTTCGCAGAAAAAAGGGCGCTTTGAGGAAGCGGGAGAGCTGGTTCGGATGTGGAACTGCGTGTTGGAACGGCTCTCGGGGATCGGGCGCACCTGCGGACAAAAAGAGGATACTGCCGAGGGATTTTTCGCCCTTTTGACGCTGGCACTGTCCGGCGATTTGCCGGGATCGGTTCCGCCCGGACAGGATCAGGTGCTTTTGTCACAACTGAGCTTTGCGCGCCCCGAGGAGGCAAAATACGTCTTTCTGACCGATTTGAACGCGGGTGTGTTCCCCGAAATCCCTGCGAAAGGAACGCTTTTTTCCGAGGAAGACAGGGAAGCGCTCAGTGACTGCGGGTATCTGTTTTCCTTCGGGGATCGGGCGCAGAATGAAGAACTGTTTTACTTTTATCTTGCCACCGGCTTTGCCAAATCCGAGTTTTTCCTGTCGTATCTGACCGGCTCGGACGGTCAGGGCGGACAGGGCTCGCTTTCGGTGTTCGGCAAGCGCGTCAAATCCTTGTTCCCCGATTTGAAGGAAAGGGAATACCGCAAAGAAAACGCGATGCCGCGGACCCGTCACGACGCGTTTTCCTATCTTCTGTCCCACGCAGGAAAAGAGGATGCGCTGTCGAGAAAATTAGTGGAATATTTTTCTGAAACGAAGGAAGACCGAGCCCGCCTGCTCTCTGCCTTGTCGGGCAAGGTCTACGGCGGCGATCACGCCTTTCTTTCCGAGGAAAAGCCGTATGAAAACCGCGATATTTCCATGACCTATTCCCGATTGGAAACCTATTCGCGCTGTCGTTTTTCCTATTTTTCGCGCTATCTTTTGGAGGCGCGCGCCCAAGGAAAAGCGCGGTTCGGTGCGAACATTACCGGCTCGTTTGTGCATCGGGTTTTGGAAACGGTGCTTGCTTTGTTGCGAGAAGAAAAGCGGCAGTTAAAAGACCTTACGGCTTCGGAGCTTGCCGCGCGCAATATGCGCGCCTGCGCCGCGGCGGTTTCGGAGATTATGGGAGATCAGCCCATTTCTCCCGAAATTCGGATTCGTCTGCGCCAAGTGGAGCGCAGTACGCTTTTGATTTTGAAAAATTTGCAGAAAGAATTCAGCGTTTCTTCCTTTGAACCGGTTTTCTTTGAAAAAGAATTGACGGATTTGGGCGGAGCATATCAGCTCCCGCTTCCCGACGGAACGCGGCTTTGCCTTTACGGCACCATTGACCGCGTGGATCGCTTTACGGATGCCGACGGCAAGGAATATATCCGCGTGGTGGACTATAAAACCGGCTCTCAAACGTTCCGTTTGGAGGACGTGGCGAACGGGCTGGATTTGCAGATGCTTTTGTATTTGTTTGCCCTTTGGGGACGGCCCTTGACCCCGGAAAGCCGTCACGGCGCGTTGCCGGCGGGTATTTTATATCTAAGCGGAATGGGATCTTCCGTTTTGTGCGAGAATACAAGCGATTTGAAAAAAGCGGAAGAAATGCCCTTTTTCGGTCTGTCACGGGAAGGACTTGTGGTGGATGATAAAACCTTGCTTTCCGCGCAGGACCCCGACGGCAACGGAGAATGGATTCCCGTTGCTTGGAATCACTTGACGGCAAGCGGAAAGAGAGCGCTTGTTTCCTTGGAAAAACTGGGTCGATTAAAGCAGAAGGTGGAATCGGACTTCGTTCGCTTGGCAAGCCGGCTGAAAGCGGGTCAAGTGGAAACCAATCCGCTTTATTCCGCCGCCAAAAAAATAGATCCTTGTCTGTATTGTGACCATCTTCCCATTTGCAAACGAACGCCGGAGTGTCGCAGGGCGTACCGAACGAGCGTTACCGAAGAAGAAATATTCGGAAAGGAGGAAATGTGATGAAGAAAACCTTTACTCCTTCGCAGGAGAAGGCGATAAGCGCGCGCGGATGCGATTTGGCAGTCAGCGCGGCGGCCGGAAGCGGAAAAACCACGGTTCTGACCGAGCGAATTCTCTCCCTCCTTTCCGATCCCGACGGGATCGACGCTGCCAAGCTTGTCGTGGTGACCTTCACGAAAACGGCGGCGCAGGAATTGGAAGACCGTCTTTACGGTGCCTTGTCCGAAAAGGTCGGACAAGGGCAGGGAGGAGCCCTGCTTTCCCGTCAGCTCTTTCGCCTGTCCCGCGCGCAGATTTCCACCATTCACTCCTTTGCGTTTTCTCTGATCAGAGAGTACCGAAAAGAATTGGGCTTGGGGCAGTCCGTTCGCATTGCCGACCCGATGGAAGCGTCTGTCTTGCAGCGCAGCGCGGTCGAGGAAGCCATCGGGGAATTTTTCGACGTGCAGGACGAGGCGGTGTATGAAGAACGAGAAACGCTTTACCGTCTGTTCGGCAGTTCCCGAAGCAGTGTCGGTTTAACGGAAGCCCTGCTTCGCATTCAAAATACCGCCGCTTCCTATCCCGGCGGCATCGGTCAAATGTGGCGCTGTCACGAGAACATGGCAAAGCAGGCACAAGAAATCCGAGAGGAAAAGGGGCTGTTTTTCGAAACGCCCTTCGGAGAAGAAATTTGCGGCTATGCAAAAGACGTATGTCACAGGGCACTCCTGCTTCTTGAAACCTTGCTGGAAGCGATGGAAAACAGCGTGGCGCTCTCGGAAAAATATCTGCCTTATTTTGCAGGAAAAAGACAGAGCGCGCTCGCTATTTTGTCGCTGATCGAAAAAGGGAACCTGCCGGATGCCGGAAAGCGGATCGATTTGGACTTTGCGGAAAAGATGCCCACCATCCGTTCTTGCCCCGAAGAAGAGGCGGAACTGAAAAAAATGTGTCAGGATACCTATAACGAGCGCATCAAAAAGCCGCTTCTTCGCTTGCGTGAGGATTATCTTGGGCAAAGCCGCAATCAGATCCTTTCGGAGATGGAAAAAACGCTTATTTTGACCGAAAACCTACTTCGACTTGCGACCCTTGCCAAAGAAAAATACGATGCGGCAAAACGGGAAAAGGATTTGGTGGATTATCAGGATCTGGAGCATATGACCCTGTCGCTTCTCATGGAAGAAGAGGGGGGCGTTTGGAAGAAAACCGCTTTGGCAGATCGCATCGCTTCCTCGTTCGACGCGATTTTCGTAGATGAATATCAAGACACCAACGCCATTCAAGATATGATCTTTTGCGCCCTTTCGCGTAATGGAAATCTGTTTGTGGTGGGAGACCCCAAGCAGAGCATTTACCGCTTCCGCGGTGCGGAACCGAGCATCTTTTCTCGCTATAAAAACGAGCTTCCGCTGTATCCTTCTAAAGGAAAGGGGATGCAGAAAATTCTCCTTTCGGACAATTTCCGATGCGATGAAACGGTGATCCGTTTGGTCAATCGCGTGTTTTGCGCGGTGATGGAGGAAAACGCGCCCGACTCGCTCTATCAAAAAGAAGATCAGTTGCGCTTTTCAAAGGTGGCGCCGCAGGAGGAAAACCGCTTTCCGACGGAATTGGTGCTGGTCACGCCCGCCGAAACCGATTCGCTCAGAGAAGACGATGACTGTTACGACGAAGCCATCAGCGCGGAGGAAAACCGCGAGGCGGCGTATCTTGCCGGCAGAATCGGTGCGATTTTATCGGGCGAGATTGAGAAAAAGCCAGGGGAAAAATTCAAGCCAAGTGACATTGCGGTGATCTGCCGCACCCATTTGCAAATCGCCGGAGTGAAAAAGTCGTTGGATTTAAGGGGCATTCCCAACACCGCCCCTGCCGCGGAAAACATCAAGGAAGAGCCGGAATATCTGTTTGTGTCCTCGCTCCTTTCCGCGCTGGACAACCCCACGCGCGACATCCCGTTTTTGGGTGCGCTCACGTCCCCCGTTTTCCGGTTCGACGCCGATGAACTGTATCGGGTTCGAAAACACACCCGAAAACTTCCGTTTTATACGGCGCTCGTGCGCTACGCCAAGGAGGGGGGGCACCCTCAAACAAAAGAAAAATGCCGCGAGGCATTGGACATCTTAGAGGATTTGAGAGAGCAATCCAAGCGGGAAGGGCTTTGTTCCTTTTTGTTTTCCCTCTACAGCCGTTTTCAGATTGACGCGTTGTACCAAAAAGACGGAAGGGCTTTGATTCGGGAAGTGCTTTTGTCTGCCGCCACGGCGGCTGCCCGCGCTTCGGTTCATACGCTCGGCGGCTTTTGTCAGTATCTGGAAGAAGCGGAATTGACCCTGCCGGAAAGCCAAAACGGCGTTCAGCTTCTGACCATTCATAAATCCAAGGGACTGGAATTTCCCATCGTTTTCGTTTCCTTCTTGGGGCAGCCGTTCTCGACCCGCGAGGAAACGGCAACGCTCCTGCTTTCCTCCGAGTTGGGCGCTCTTTTGCCCTTGCCGATGCTGGACGGAAGAGCCAAAATGAATACGATTTTGAAAAAAGCGGCAAAAATTCGTCTGCATCGCGAGGCACTGGAGGAAGAAAAACGAGTGCTTTACGTGGCGCTCACGCGCGCCAAAACCAAATTGATTCTCACCTCTTCCGTGTCGAATCCCGACAAGGTGAAAAAGGAAATTTTGTCTTGCTATGAAAAGCCGCTTTCCGATGCGCTGACCTCGAGCTTGGTGCGTGCGGCAACGAGCCCCCTTTCCATGCTTTTGCCTGCTTTGCGACGCGACGGCGCTCTGCTTTCGGTGCTGGACGGAAAGAGAGAAGCGGAAGAAAACGGCTTCTTGGTTCGCATCGGAGCCGTGGCGCCTTTTGCCTTGTGGGAGGCGCAAGAAGAGCCGGTGAAAGAGATGCCCGACTTCGATCCGGATGCGGTGATGGAGGCGCTTTCGTTTGTCTATCCCGAAAAAGGGCTTGAAATCTTACCGCAAAAATTGTCCGTTTCGGAAATTTTGCGCGAAAAAAGAGATGATCAAGCGCCCGAATTCTTCCCGCGGCGTTTGATGGATTTTGAAAAAGGGGTACTGCTTTCCGGTGCGGAAAAAATCGGAACGGCAACGCATCAGGTGATGCAGTTTGCCGATTTCAAAGCCATGGAAGAAAATCCCGAGCAGGAATTTGCGCGCTTGGTCGAACGCGGCTTTTTATCGGAAGAAGATATGGCACTGGTGGAAAAGGAAAAGGTGCTCTCGTTCTTCGATTCCGCCCTGTATGCTCGGATGAAAAAATCCGAGCATGCCGAGCACGAAAAGCGCTTCCACGTTCTGTTGCCGGCAGAAGAGCTTGGCGTTGGCGAGGAGGGCGAGGTCTTGGTGCAGGGCGTTGTGGACGCTTGGTTTGAAAATCCCGACGGCACGCTGACCCTCTTGGATTTCAAGACGGATCGCGTGAAAGAAGACGGCGGAGAAGCGATTTTGCGCGTGCGGCACGCAGACCAGCTTCGTCTGTATGCCTTAGCGGTGGAAAAAATGACCGGACGCGCGGTGCGGGATCTGTATTTGTATTCCTTCTCCTTGAAACGAGAAATTCAAATCTAACAAAAAAAGTGTCGTAGCGGTATCTACGACACTTTTTTTGTTTTATGCAGAGGCGTCTTCTTTCATCGCTTCGCGCTTTTCTCTGCGACGGGCGCGCTTGCGGCGCTCTTTCTGGCGTTCCTGCGCTTTGTATTTTTCGTATCTTTCGTTTTTTTGTTCATAAAAGGCAACAAGATCGTCGTTTAAAGCAAAGACCTCGCGGATACAGCAAATTTTTTGCTTTTCCCCCCGATACAGGCGAAAGCGGATCAAATAGCGCTCTCCGCCGGTGCATTCTGCCATGGCAAGATATTTGGAGCTGTTTTGCGGAATGATTTCTTCCGGCAGAAGATAGCCGTCGCATTCCGGGCAGGCAAAGGTGGTGCTTCCCAGCTCGCGCAGGGCTTCACCGCGGTTTTCATAGTGCATGGGGACAAGGCAACTTCGAAGCGGTTGAGAGGTGATGTCACCCGCCAAACGGGCATAGTCGCGAAATCCGCTTTCCATATCCAAATGGCGGCAGATCAAAGCGGTGCTTTTGGCGTCGCACAGGGCATCGTGCGCTTGAAACGGCTCCTCTCCCAGCATGGTGATGGCGTCTTCCAATGCGACTTGGCGCACCGAGCCCAATTTTTGATGAGAAAAGAGGATTTGCAGGTCAAAGGAGTCGGGAATCCAGTCCTCGTCCAAAGAAAAAAGGGTGAAATTGTCCCGCAGCATCGGAATGTCATCCGGTCCCCAAGTCAGAAAGATAAAATCCTCTCCGCAAAACGAGGCAAGAAGGCGCACCGCCTCGGGAAAGGAGATGCCTCCTCGCACGGTTTCGTTGTCAAGACCCGTGATCCGAGCTACTTTGCGGTGCATTTTTCGATAATATTTCGGGCTGACGGTCAATCTCAGCTCGTCCTTGATGGAAAGCGTTTCATTCATACGGACCGCGCCGATCTGCACAATCTCTCCGACCAGATGAACGGGATTTTCAACCGTTTCCCCTGCCCATCGGGGTTGGTTCCATTCCAAGTCCAAAACGATATAATTCATAATTTCCTCTTTTCTTTCCTTAATAGTGTATCTTCCGAAAAGGGAAAAGTCAATAGAAAAAAGCCGCGAGGTGCCGGTTCGCTTTCGTTTCGCGGAACAAATTGAGAGAGGATCCTGATTTTGTTTGTTTACAAACGCTTTTCTTTCCGTTATAATGAAGAAAAGATGTTGCAATGAAAGGTTTTGTTTTCTGCAAAACCAAAACAACAAGGGAGAGTGCGTTTTATGAAGATCAAAATGCGCAAAAGCACTTGGGAGGAAATTTTGGCAAAGCCGGCCATTCCTCATTTGAAGCCCATTCGCCCACCCGCGCTTTTTCGTTTTCTGATGTGGATTTTGTCACTTCCGGCGTGTCTTGCCGTGCGCTTTTCTTATCAGCGCAAAGCCATGAAAGAAGCAGGAGAGGGCCCTTATTTTATTTTGATGAACCATTCCAGCTTTTTGGATTTGAAAATGGCATCCAAAATCTTGTTTCCCATGCCCTATTCGATCGTTGCCACCACCGATGCCTTTGTGGGAAAGGCGCTTTTGATGCGCCTTTTGGGCTGTGTTCCTACACAGAAATTTGTAACGGACGTGACTCTTGTCATGGACCTCATTCGCATCATCAAAAAGCAAAAAAGAAGTGTTTTGATGTATCCCGAAGCCGGTTACAGCTTTGACGGGACTGCCACGCGACTTCCGGCCAAGCTCGGTGGGATGTTCAAGCGTTTGGGCGTTCCGGTTCTGATGATTCGCTCCGACGAGGGCGGCTTTTTGCGTGATCCTCTGTATAACGGCTTGCGCTTGAGAAAGACGCGCGTGAAAGCGGAGGTGACCTGCCTTTTGGCGCGTGACCAGATCCGGGAAATGAGCGTGGAAGAGATGGACAAGATCGTGGAACAGGCGTTTTCCTTCGACCATTTTGCCGCGCAAAAGGAAAATAAGGTCACCATTTCCGAGCCGTTCCGTGCCACGGGGCTGGAACGAGTTTTGTATCGCTGTCCGCATTGTCAAACGGAAGGCAAGATGCGCGGAGAGGGAATTTTTCTGACCTGCGAGGCCTGCGGGGCGCAGTATGAACTGAAAGAAGACGGCACCCTGTCGTCCACAAAAGGGGAGAGTGCGTTTTCGCATATTCCCGATTGGTACGCTTGGCAAAGGGAATGTGTTCGAAAGGAACTGGAGGAAAATAGCTATCGATTGGAAACAAAGGTTTGTGTGGGCGTCATTTGCGACCACAAGGCCATGTATATGGTCGGGGACGGCACCCTTGTTCACGATCGGCACGGCTTTGTATTAAAACGCGATTCGGGAGAAGTGATCTACACCCAAGACCCCTATTTTTCTTACAGTGCGAACGTGGACTTTTTCTTTTATGAAATCGGGGATATGATCAGCATCGGTGATAAGAAAAGACTGTATTATTGCTTCCCGAAAGAGCCCATTCCCGTTACACGCTGTCGCCTTGCGGCAGAAGAAATGTACCAAATGCCGAAACTGGAAAAAGGGGAATAAAGAAAAAAAGCAGAGGAAAAACCTCTGCTTTTTTTATGCTTGATTGGTTTGATTAGGCCTTCGAGTGTACGATTTTGCCGTCTACGATGGTGGTGTAGGATTCTACGCCGACCTCTTTCAAAGGATCGCCTTCCCAGATTACCACGT
Organism: Eubacteriales bacterium; assembly: GCA_045580105.1. GTDB lineage: Bacteria > Bacillota > Clostridia > Oscillospirales > SIG627 > RGIG5579. The sequence goes on from JAZNNH010000043.1 coordinate 47,854, forward strand.
CGCCGTCCTTGCCGGGTTCCAAGCTTCCGATACGGTCGCCGACACCCAAGCTCGTTGCGGGGTTGATGGTGATTGCTTTCCAAGCTTCGTCATAGGGCAGACCGGCGCGGCTTGCCAGACCTGCGAAGAGAGGAAGTCGATGCAGAGCGGTAACGGGAGAGTCGGTGATGATGCTCACTTTGAGACCGGCAGCGTGCAGAATGCCGGGAGTTTCCATGGACTGATGGCTCAATTCGGGCTTGGATTTGCCGGTGAAGGAAGGACCAACGAAGACAGGATAGCCCTCTTTTGCCAGATCCTCGGCAATCAGAGATCCATCAGAGCAGTGGTCGAGGGTGAGATTTACGTCAAATTCCTTGGCAATGCGGATGGCGGTGAAAATGTCATCGGCCTGATGTGCGTGTGCCTTCAGCGGAATTTCCTTTTTCATAACGGGAATCATAGCTTCGAGCTTCATATCGAATTTGGGGTTTTTGCCTGCTTCTTTATCGTTCAGATAGTTGCGGGCCTTGAAGAGCAGTTCTCTCAAGAGTGCTGCGACTGCCATACGGGTAACGGGAGTTTTGCCTTTTTGACCGAAAGCGTTTTTCGGGTTTTCACCGAAGGCGCATTTCATAGCGGCGGGGCTCTTTACGATCATATCGTCTACGCGGTTGCCTGCCAGCTTGATGACGGCGAAGGTACCGGCTACAACGCCTGCGCTACCGGGGCCGGTGCAAGCGGAGGTAACACCACCCTGAAGGGCGAAATCAAAGGTTTCATCCATGGGGTTGATTGCGTCAATGGCGCGCAGGTGAGGGGTCAGAACGTCGGACTTTTCGTTGACGTCAGAACCTTCCCAACGCACTTTGGAGGTGTGCGTACCGATGTGGCAGTGTGCTTCGACACAACCGGGCGTAACAAGACGTCCTTCGGCATCGATGACAGTCATATCGGCAGTTTCTTCGACTGCTTTGCCAACAGAGATGATTTTTCCGTCGTCGCCGATCAAAATAGAACCGTTTTCGATGTCTTCGCCGACGATCGGTTTGATTTTACCGTTTTTAATAAGAAGCATAATATACTCCCCCTTTTATTTTTATGGCTTTATGATATCACACTTTTATCCGAGGTGCAAGGTTTTGCAAAAAAAATGAAAAAAAGAGCATTTTTGATGCTCTTTTTAATTTGACTGAAAAAAAGTCTTCTTTTTGCTTTAAAATCTTAATTTTATAAAGTGATGGATGGATCAAAAGCAAACCATCCAATCAAAGCAACGATTGCACCAATAAATCCTATAAAAAACGAAATCAATACTACCAACTCCAACATTTTTATAATTATACCACAGAAATAGTTTTGTGCAAGATATAATTGTGCCGAAGGCACACCTAACTTCTTCACTATTACTTCTTACCTATTACTTTCCCAAAATCCCGAACGAAGTTTTATTTGAAGTAAGAGTGAAGAGGTGAGAAGTAAGAAGTAAAAATCCCACCACTTTCGTGATGGGATTTCTGGAGGTGCCACCCAAAAGTGAACCGGTGAAAACCGTGAGATCTTGATGATAAACTCTGTTTTTTGATTTCTGATTTTACAAAATCTATCAATACACAAAATACGGATTCGGCTTGAAAAGAATCGTAATGAAATCTACGAATAGGCCGATTCCAAAAAGGCCTGCTGTGAAAATATATAGCACGCCGAGACCGGCTTTTCCCTCGTAAAATTTGTGTGCACCCAAAAATCCGAGGAAGAAGCACAAAAGAAGCGCAACCCATTTGTTTTTTGGTCTTCCATAGCCCATAGCCCCATTTTGATTTACATTGGAATTGACATTGTTGTTGTCGTTATTGATAACAATGCTGGGCTGCTGTGCCTGCGACTTGAATTCCTCTACTTGTCTACCGCACTGTGTGCAAAGCACGGCATCCTCGGGTATTTTCCCTCCGCAATGCTTGCAAAATTTTGTTCTGATTTCCTGCGTTGTAGTGTTGTTTTCCATAGAAATTTCCTCCGTTTTTAATTTTTCTATTTATTAAGCTTTTTTTGGTTGCTAACACTTATAAATGTAAGTACTGAAACAGGGATGCCGAAAATGAATCCTATTGGTGAACAAACGGTGCTGATTACAAATATGATTGCCGCAACCATTGCAAGCATTGTGTCTGTTTTTGCATAAGCTACCCAAGAAACAATACCGCCTATAACAAACAATCCTAAATGTATCAAAGACAAAATCCCAAGCACATATAAATAATTTGTTATTGCAAGATCCATATGGATAATTTCAAACAGCGATTCAAGAAAGCCGCCCAAAGCATTTATCACGCTTTTTCCGCCGGCATCGACAATCGTCATTCCAATAAAAAACCACGATAATAATACACTGTATACCGATGCTACAATATTTGATATCAAAAGTGTTTTACTTCTCATGAAAGTACTCCTCTCGACCAAGCATTAAGTTATTGGCCAACTTCGGCAAGCTTCTGGGCAATTCTCAACATCTCTTTAGAATATTCCAAAGCATCCTCTGTATCTTGAATGCTGCTCTGTATATCGTCGGCTCTTTTTGTCCAGCTTGCTAAATCAGATACCATCTTGGTATAATCAGCTAATACAGACATATCGGTTGGATTATCCTTATATTTTTTCAACATAATAATATAGTCATCAACCAACTTTTCATATTCTTCAAGAAATTTTTTCCATTCCGGAACGGTAGCCGAATTTTCTTGTGAATTTGCTTCGGTATCAGAAGTGCCCTCTTCCACATTGTCAGCTTGTACCTGAGCATGTATTGCGGTCGTGTCAACCGTAGCGTTATCGCCGTCAATGCACGCCGTTGCCGCGAATAACATGAGCAACATTAGTGCTATACCTATAACTTTTTTCATTTAACAGCCTCCTTTTTTGACATTCTGTAAATGTCATTTTACACATTATATTATCGTACAATAATTTTGTCAAGCACTGAATGTCAAAATAGGTGAGAAAAATGTTTAAAAACAAAACAAATAGTGGAAAAAACAATGTTTGCGGAGAACAAATTTATCTGCTAAGAAAAGCCTATATTCCAAAAATGTCGCAAAGAATCTTGGCTGATAAGCTACAGCTTTTGGGAATTGACGTTGATAAAAATGCGATTCAAAGAATCGAAAGCGGGCAAAGATTTGTTACCGATATTGAGTTGATTGCGTTAAGAAAAATTTTCAATGTAAGTTACGAACAATTGCTAAACGAAAAACAAAAGCAAGACTAAAATTCAGTCTTGCTTTTTGTTTTACTACCGAAAAGGGGTGGGGCAAGGATAGATTAGTGAAATATTTGCTTCGCAA
>JAZNNH010000044.1:0-3335 GCA_045580105.1 Eubacteriales bacterium
TGAGTTATCATAAAACATCACGTAGACCTGTTCTTTTGGAAGACCGGCAAAGTGAAAAACCAGATCCTGACCCATTTGCTCGTAGGGCGGAAGCCGTTTTCCGGGACGGAATCGGTCAACGTAATATCTCTTTGCCACGGCAGGATACGTTTTGATCAGTTGTGCCGCGCATCTGCCGATTCCCGGAACCTCACACAGCTCATCCACGCTGGCTTCCAAAACCTTAGAAAAGGAGCCGAATCGGGACATAAGGGCGTGGGCAATTTCATTGGTGTCTTTGCGCGGAATGGCAAAAAAGAGGATCATTTCCAATATATTATGATCTTCAAAGGTTTCGAAGCCCTCACGCTCAAAGCGTCGTTTGAGCTTTTCACGGTGACCGGCGTGGGGATTCTTTTGCTCTGTTTTTTTGGGCATATGATTTTCCTCGCTGATTGATTGCAAAAGTGGTTGAAAAAAACAAAAAAATGTATTATAATGGTTTTGTCTTGTTTGAATTGACAAAAATAGATTTGATAAAAAATGCTTTTCTCAAAAATAAGGAGAGTTTTATGAAATCCAGAATTTTAAGCACGGTTCTTTGTTTTGCCGTTCTGATTACAACCTTTGCTTTGGTGTTCCGCTTCCCCTCCGAACCAAAAAAAGAGGAAACCGGATCCGAACCGATCGAGAACGCGACGAGCCAAGAACAAACGCAGGAAGGCGCGATAACCGTTTCCCGTGCCTTTGTGGAGGAAACCGCTCACGATGCCGAGGACTTCTTCACGGAACTGGCATACGGCAAGGTCACAGCGTACGAGAGTGTCCTTTCCGACTTGATTCTTCGCCTTGGTCAGTCATCCAAATACTTGAAAGAAGAAATTCAAGATTATTACGGCGCTACCTATTTTTCCAAAATCGCAGATCTTTTAGAAAACGTTCGGAAAACACCGTTTTCGGATTGTGCCGATTTCAATTCCCGCGCCGGCAAAATTCTCACGGAGCTGAAAAACTCCTATCCGTCTCAGGAAGCAGAGGCACAAGACGATAAAGACAGCATTTACTACCCCAAGTTTGATACCGAAGTCGGAGGAACCGCCTCACTCGCCTTGCTTTCCGTTTTCCGCCAGCAGTATCAGAACAGCACCGGCTCCATTCTCTTGACCTTTGCAGGAAACACTGTTTTGGGTGACACGCTTCTGACCGTGGATTCCGAAAACAGTTTCAAGAACAAACAGGAAAAGAGCAAATATTCCTACCCCTTGTACCAAACCTCTGCCATTCTTTGCAGTGATACCGCCACCTTTTCCAATCTTCAAGCTCCCTTGACGGAAAGCATTCAGACCAGCAACACCTCGGGCGCTTACAAAGGACTTCCCTCTTACGGAAAGAATCTCAAGGACGGCGGCATTGACATTGTGTCGATCAGCGACCCCGGTATCCTTGAGTACGGTGCACAGGGAAAAGAAGATACCAAAAAGAATCTATCGGAAGGACGCGTCAGTTACAGCCAAGAAGGCACGATCTACTCCTTTAAATCTCCGCTCGGTATGATCGCGTATTTAACATACGACATTATAGAGGAAATTCAAGCCGATGTCAATCAGGGCTTTACGGAAGCACCGAAACAGGATATTGCCGCAGCAAAAGAAGACGGTGCAAAATTTGTCATCGTTCACTTCAACTGGGTCACAAAAGAAAGCAATCCTTGGGACCCCTGTATGGCACAGGTTCTGACCACCCGTGCTGCAGTCGACAACGGTGCTGATCTGGTATTCGGTTCCCACCCCGACTCCATTCAAGCCATCGAACAGTACAACGGCGTGAGCGTCGTGTACTCTGCTGGAAACCTGTTCAAGCAGGACGCCGAGCCCCAAGAAGCATTTCTCTTCCAGCAAGCATTTAAGCTGGATGAAGAAGGAAACGCAAAACCCGGCGAAATTTTCATCGTTCCTCTGCACTTTATCGACGGGCTCCCCGCCCTCGCACTCAGTTCAAAAGACGCAGAAACGATGAGAACCAAGCTTGCTACCGTCTCCCGCACCGTTCGTTACGGTGTTGGCAAGCGAGCAGACTTTACACTCGAAGAATTAAACTTCATTGCAATCGAAAACTAAGACAAAAAAGAGAAGCCGAATGGCTTCTCTTTTTCTTTTTTTAGGGTCAGACCACACCTTGTGCGATCATCGCTTCGGCTACTTTCTTGAAGCCCGCGATGTTGGCACCGGCAACAAGGTTGTAACCAAGTCCGCATTCTTCTGCGGCGGCGGCAGAGGCATCGTGAATATCTTTCATGATCTGCTTGAGTTTAGAATCAACTTCCTCTTCCGTCCATCTGTATCTCTCGGAGTTCTGAGACATTTCCAAGCCGGAAACGGCAACACCGCCGGCGTTCACTGCCTTGGAAGGACCGACTACCGATACGTTTTCCTGCAGATATTTGAGGGTATCGTTGGGAGTCGGCATATTGGAAACTTCCATATAGTACTTGGTTTTGTTGGCAACGATCTTTTCTGCATCTTCCTGCAACACTTCGTTTTGGGTGGCACAAGGCATTGCGATGTCGCACTTCACACCCCAAGGTTTTTCACCGGGATAGAAGGTTGCATTCGGGAATGCTTTGACGTAGTCCTTCAAAGATCCGTTGCGAGAGGAACGGATGTGCAAAAGCATATCGAACTTCTCGGGCGTATTGACACCGTCGGGATCGTGGACGTAGCCCTCGCGGCCGGAAATGGTGACAACCTTTGCACCCAATTCGGTTGCTTTTTTGCACACACCCCAAGTAACGTTACCGTAACCGGAGCAGCAAATGATCTTTCCTTCCATGGAATCGCCCATTTTCTTGAGTACTTCCACGGTGTAGTAAATCGCACCGTAGCCGGTGGCTTCGGGACGGATCAAGCTACCGCCGAAGGAGAGCCCTTTGCCGGTGAGAACGCCGTTTTCGTAAGCACCGCGGATTCTCTTGTACTGACCGAACATAAATCCGATTTCTCTTGCGCCAACACCGATGTCGCCGGCGGGGATGTCGGTGTCGGGACCGATGTAGCGGTACAGCTCAGTAATGAAGCTCTGGCAAAAACGCATAATTTCGTTGTCGCTCTTTCCTTTGGGATCAAAGTCGGAGCCACCCTTACCGCCGCCCATGGGAAGCGTGGTAAGACTGTTTTTAAAGGTCTGTTCAAAACCGAGAAATTTGAGCATACCGGGATATACCGTCGGGTGGAAACGAAGACCGCCCTTGTAAGGACCGATCGCAGAGTTGAACTGAACGCGATGTCCACGATTAACGTGGATATTGCCTTCATCATAAGTCGGATCGTAGCCATGTCGTTCTGTGAGCCAAGGAGTTG
>JAZNNH010000045.1:0-41658 GCA_045580105.1 Eubacteriales bacterium
ACCTTGAAAATCTTCTTGGATTTATCGGACTTTTGCTTTTCAAACCCTTTGAATGGGAATCAAAATTCAATTTCCAGATTGAAATCCCCATCGAAAAGCCGGAAGAAAACGAGGTTTTCGGCGATATGGACGGAAGCGGAAATGTTGACGTAATGGACGCATATTTTGCTCGCCTTGTTGCCGCAGGTCTGGTTGAACCTACTGATGAACAGCTTTTGCTCTGCGACGTTGACCGGGACGGAAAAATCACCGCCATTGACGCGAATATAATCCGCAAATATGCCCTTGGAATCATTAAAGAATTACCGGTAAGATGAAAAAGCTCCCCTTTGAAAAAGGGGGCTTTTTTATTTATCCGGGGTATAAGCAATTGACTTATTTTCAATAATATTGTATAATTATTTCGTTTAAAATACACTCGGAGGTAATCTATGAGCATCGGAGAAGAATCACTCAAAAAGCATTATGAATGGCAAGGAAAAATCGAAGTGGTAACCAGAGCAAAATTGGAAACCAGAGATGACCTTTCCTTGGCTTATACCCCCGGTGTTGCTCAGCCGTGCTTGGAAATTCAAAAAGATGTGACCAAAAGTTTTGAATTGACCCGCCGTGGCAATCTCGTTGCGGTGGTAACCGACGGAAGCGCCGTTTTAGGTCTTGGTGATATCGGACCCGAAGCCGGTATGCCCGTTATGGAAGGAAAATGCGCCCTGTTTAAAGCATTTGGTGGCGTGGATGCCATTCCGCTTTGCATCCGTAGCCACGACGTGGATGAGATTGTGCGTACCGTTACTCTTCTTGCCGGCTCGTTCGGCGGTGTGAACTTGGAAGACATTTCCGCACCCCGTTGCTTTGAAATCGAAGCCAAACTGAAAGAAACCTGCGATATTCCGATTTTCCACGATGACCAGCACGGTACTGCTATCGTTGCTTTGGCGGCTGTGCTGAACGCACTGAAGCTGGTGAAAAAAGACATCGGCGAAATTCACGCGGTCATCAGCGGAGCAGGTGCTGCCGGTATTGCCATCGCAAAACTGTTGATGCGCTCCGGCTTGAAGAATCTGATTCTTTGCGACAGAAAGGGTATCATTTGTGAGGGTGATCCCCGCTTGGACAGCGCCAAAGCCGAAATGGCGAAGATCACCAACCGTGAAAAACGCACCGGCTCTTTGGCAGACGCGATGAAAGGAGCCGATCTTTTCGTCGGTGTTTCCGCACCCGGCATCGTAACGGAAGAAATGGTTGCTTCGATGGCAAAGGACGCCATTTTGCTTCCCATGGCAAATCCCGTTCCCGAAATTATGCCTGACCTTGCAAAACGCGCAGGGGCAGCGATCATCGGTACTGGCAGAAGCGATTTCCCCAATCAGATCAACAACGTTTTGGTATTCCCCGGTATGTTCCGCGGTGCCCTCGACGTGCGAGCATCTGACATCAACGTGGAAATGCAGTTGGCTGCCGCAAAAGCGATTGCAGAAAGCGTATCGGAGGAAGAACTCAGCCCCGAATGTATCGTTCCTGCCGCGCTCAACAAGAACATTGCCGCTCTTGTTGCCAAGGCAGTTGCAGAAGCCGCCATTCAATCCGGCGTTGCCCGCAAATAAGCCAAAAACACGAAAACAAAAAAGAGCCTCCTATGGTGCACACCATAGGAGGTTTTGTTTTCCATTTATTTGGCAAGATCGGTCATGGGATGAAATTCGGGGATCTTGCGCACGCTTACCTTGATTTTTAAAGGGTCAAATTGAAATTTGGAGCAGGAGCCGTTCGGGTCGACGATTCCTTTTTTATTGCAAATGCAATAGTTTCCCTCCATGATCTCCTGACCGTGCTCGCAGAGCACGCAGGCGCGTTCCAAATTGTCTTTTTTCTTCATATTACACCCATCCTTTTCTTTATTTTACAACATTCCACCCGACTTTACAAGCATTTTTGAAAAATTTCAGCCAGCAGAAAAAGAAGCAAGGAAAAAGTAATTTTTCCGAGAAAATAAAGCTTGGGAGAAAGGGAAGCTTTTTCGATGACACCCAAGGTCTGCAAATGCACGGAAAATCCGCCGAACCCGACCCCCGCGGCACAAAGGGGAAAGCCCACGTTTCGGGGCAAAAGAATAAGAGAACGAACTCCCGCCGTCAGCTCCAAAAAAAGCGAAAGGATGCTTTTCGGCAGGGAAGAAAGGGAGAAAATCTGTGTCAAAAGAGAAATGAGAAAAGAAAAAAACAAAATGCAAGAAGCAATATATAAAAAGGAAGAAATTGCTGAGGAAAGACTTTCTGTCAGCATTCGGCTGACGGAAAGCGCAGGGGCGGTAGGCGCGGAAACACAATCGCACGCTTTCTGCTTCGGGAAAAAGAGAAAATAAAAAAGAAGGGAAAGAATACTTTGCGCAATAAAGAGAAACCAGCCAAGCATCGCGTTTTGGAAAAGCTCTTTTCCGCAAAGCAGGATCAAAAAAGAAGGGCCGGTATTGTTGCAGAAAAACAGCATTTTTTCCGCTTCTTTTTGGGGAATCATCCCTTTTTGCACCAAATCGCTTGCCATCGCGGCACCCACCGGAAATCCGCAGACAAGCCCCGCCAGCAAAGGAAGCGCTCTCGCACGTTTTGCCTTATTCTTTGGAAAGCTCAGGGCGATCAAGCGAGAAAGCACCAAACTCGGAAAGAGAGCGGGCAGGGCGCTGTGAAGGGTCAAATCCAAGCCATCGCTTACCCCCTGACGGCAAGCGGCGGGGAACAAAAGGCAAAGACATAAAAGAGAAAGGGGAAAACAGAAAAAAAAGGGAGCTGCTTTTGGTTTCGTCATATTTTTTTCCTCCTTATAATATTGTATTGTGAACTGAAATTTGATTTCGGTTTAAAACATTTTATGTATAGGAAGGCAGTTTGATGGCGGAAAATAAGAAAAAACGAAACGTATTCGTTCCGAAAAAAAACTATTACGTGACGGTGGAAAACGGAAAACGATTGATTATGGAGGGGGTTAAAGAAATCCTATTCTGCGATCCGGAAAAAATGATTTTGCAAAGCACGTTTCGGCTCGAAATCATCGGTTGCGGCTTGCAGCTTGAGGAATTGGGAAACGATAATATGGCGGTGAACGGAACCATTCACACGCTTTCCTTTTCGGAGGGACGGGCGTGAGAGGGCTCTACCGTTTTTTGACCGGTTTTTATCGCATCACTTTTCGCTCCCCACAGCCGGAGCGCTTACTCAATTATACGCTCCGACAAAACATCCCCATTTGGAACATTCAAAAGCGCGAAGATTCGCTTTCCTTTTCCATCACCCCTATCCATCGAAGGTTTTTAGCCCCCTTTCTTTCGGGGGTATCCGAGAAGGAAGCGGTTTCGAGCGAGCCGTGCGGATTCTTAAAATGGCTCGGTCTTTACCGACTGCGCTACGGATTGATTTTGGGGCTGCTTTGTTTCTTCCTTTTATTATCTCTTTCGGGACTGTTTGTGTGGACGGTTGAGGTGGAGGGAAACGTTTGGATTTCCGAGGAGCAAATCCGAGAAAAGTCGGCGCAGCTGGGACTGCGGCCCGGTGCTCGCATTTCCGATTTTGAACCGGCGGAATTTGCCCTTTCGTTTCAGGTGGAAAACCCGCAGTTTTCGTTCGTTTCGCTGAATATCATCGGCACGCGAGCGATTTTGTCGGTCAGAGAGCGGGAAGAGGTGGAAAAAGTGCCTGTGATGTACGACGGCGCCGCCAATCTCACCTCTTCCGTCAGCGGCGAAATCCTGCGATACGAGGTGTTATCCGGTCAGATTTGCGTCAAAAGAGGGGATGTCGTCCCGCAAGGCGCGCTTTTGGTCAGCGGTGTGGTGGAGCAATCAAACGGGGCGTTCAAAACGGTCACAGCAAAAGGAAGGGTCTTTGCCAAAACAGAGCGCTATTTTGAAGTCAGCATCCCTTTTTCGGAAACCAAAGTGGGCTATACCGGTCGGGAAGAAGTGAAAAAACGCTATGAAATCTTAGGTTTTTCCCTTCCTTCGCCTCTCTTTGACGAAACGGATTTTTCCTCCTTTGAAACAACCGAAGAGCAAGAATGGTTGAGCGTTTGGGGACGAAAAATACCGATCCTTTGCTACACTAGAACCTATCACGAAACCGCGGAAGAAAACAGAGCTTTAACAGTTGACAGAGCCGAGAATTTGGCTTATGATAAATATGAAGAGTATAAAAGGGATACTTTACTTCCGGGCTATGAAATTCTGGAAGAAAACCTTGCCGTCACCCATTCCGAAGAGGGGGTAGCGTTGACGGTTGAATTGGTTTTGTCGGAGAATATTGCGAGGACCTCTCCCTTTTCTTGCCTTTTGACAGAAACATCATGAAAGGACGTCAGATGTCAGAAAAAATAATCGAAATTGCAAGTTTGGATGCCATTGCCGATATTTTCGGGGCATTCGATGCGAACGTACAGCGGCTTGAAAAAGAGTTTGCGGTTTCCGTTTTCAGTCGGGACGGACGGATTTGCGTATCCGGTGAACCCGAAGCGGTCGAGCAGGCATCCAAGGTCATCACCTATTTGGAAAAGCTTTCCTCGTTGTCGGGAAATCTGACCGAGCAAAACGTGGAATACGCCATCAAGGTCGTGCGTGAGGCAGGGGAGCTGAGTGCGGAAAAGCTCATCGGTGACACCATTTGCATCACCTCCAAAGGCCGCCCGATCAAGCCCAAAACCATGGGACAAAAGGGCTTTGTGGAGTGCATTCGCAAGCAGACGATCACCTTCGGTGTCGGACCTGCCGGTACGGGAAAAACCTTCCTTGCCGTGGCGATGGCAACGACCGCGCTTCGCAAAAAAGAGGTGTCCCGCATCATCATCACGCGCCCCGCGGTGGAAGCAGGGGAGCGCCTCGGCTTTTTGCCGGGGGATCTGCAAAGCAAAATCGACCCGTATCTTCGTCCTCTTTACGATGCGCTCTTTGAAATGATGGGCGGCGAAACCTATCAAAGACTCTTGGAAAAAGGGGTCATTGAAGTGGCGCCGCTGGCATATATGAGAGGCAGAACGCTGGACGATTCGTTTATCATTCTCGACGAAGCACAAAACACCACGCCGGAGCAAATGAAAATGTTTTTGACCCGTCTGGGTCACGGCTCCAGAGCGGTGGTCAACGGAGATATCACCCAGATCGACTTGCCTTCGGGAACCCCGTCGGGACTCAAGCAAGCACTTGAGATCTGCAAAGAAATTGAAGGGATCGGAATCTATCATCTGACTTCTAAGGACGTGGTTCGAAATACCATCGTATCCCGCATTGTAGAGGCATATGATCGGTACGGAAAAACAAAGAAATGAAGCATCGAATCTGGGTTGAAAACAACCAAACGCAAAGACCCCCGTTTCGGGGATATAAAAGCGCACTGCGCCGCGCCATTGAAGCGGTGCTTGATGCGCAGGGCTTTGATAAAAAAGCCGAGATTTCCGTTAGTTTAGTGTCAAGCGAAGAAATTCGTGACTTGAATTTGCAGTATCGCGGGGTGGACCGCCCCACTGACGTTCTCTCCTTTCCTATGTTTGACAGTGACCTTCCCGCCGACGTTGCTTATTTGGGCGATATTATCATTTGCCCGCTTATCATTTTCGAGCAGGCGAAGCAATTCGGAACCACCTACCGTCAGGAAATGTGTCTGATGGCAATCCATTCCACGCTTCATCTGTTGGGATGGGATCACATCAAACCCGCGGAAAAGAAAACAATGTTTGCCCTTCAGGAGAAGATTTTATCGCAACTGGAAGGGTGCGAAATCAAAACAGAACAAGAAAGAAAAGAATAGGAAACATCGATGAAAGATTTGACTCAAAAAACAGGATTTATTGCTTTGGTCGGTAGACCCAACGTGGGAAAAAGCACCTTGCTCAACACCCTTTTGGGTGAAAAAATTGCCGCCGTATCGCGCAAACCGCAAACCACGCGCACGTCTATCACCGGCATTTTAACCAAGGGTGCTTGTCAGTACGTGTTCTTGGATACCCCCGGTGTACATAAGCCGCGCACCAAGCTCGGTGATATGATGATGAAATCCGTTGGCACTGCCACCGCCGACGTTTCTCTGGTACTGTTGTTGGTGGAACCTTTGGCAGAGATTCATCCGATCGAGCGCGAGCTGATGGAGAAATTTTCCAAAATGGGTGTGCCGGTGGTGCTTTTGATCAACAAAACCGACGTTTACACCCCTGCGGACATTATTCGCACCATCGACGTGTTTTCCAAGGAGTATTCCTTCAAGGCCGTCATTCCTCTTTCGGGTAAGACGGGGGATGGGGTTGAAATCATCTTCCAAGAGGCAGAGCCCTTTTTGGAAGAAGCCGAATGGTTTTTCCCGTCCGATATGATCACCGATCAGCCGGAGCGCACCATTGCGGCGGAAATCATTCGCGAGAAACTCTTGAAACTGCTGGACAAAGAAATCCCGCACGGAATTGCCGTGGTGATCGAGGATTTCAAGGAATCGCCGAAACTGATTGACATTCGTGCCGAAATCTTTTGCGAAAAGGCAAGCCACAAGAAAATCATCATCGGACGTGACGGTGCCATGCTCAAAAAAGTCGGAAGCTTTGCCCGCGAGGATTTGGAAGCATTTTTCGGCATCCACGTGAACATCAACCTTTGGGTCAAAGTAAAAGAAAACTGGCGTGACAACGATATGCTACTCAACAGCTTAGGATTTAAAAAAGATCTATGATCAAAACGGTCAAAGGTTTGGTTCTTCGCAGCGTAAAATATGGGGAAAGCGATAAGCTGATCACCATTTTGACGCCGGAGGGGAAACTGTTTTTCAAAGCCCGCGGCATTCGCAGTATCACCAGTAAAAATGCTGCAGGGTGCGCCGCTTTCGTATATTCGGAATTTATATTGGAGCAAAGAGGGGATAAGTGCTTTCTTCGGAAAGCGGTGCCCCTCTATTCCACTGTTAAGGTGGGTGCGGACTTGAACGTCTTGGCATTGGCTTCCTATTTTGCGGAACTGGCGGAGGATACGGCACGGGATGCGGAAACCGGCGAAATGGTTTTGCGCCTGTTGATGAACGCACTGTATCTTCTTTCCAAAGAGGATCGCCCCATCGATTGGATCAAAGCGGTGTTTGAAATGCGCCTGTTAGCCGCAAACGGTCTGATGCCGCGCTTGGATGCCTGCTGTGCGTGCGAAAAAGATGCGATGGAATTCGATTCCATGTTCTTTCGCTTGACGCAAGGGGACTTGGTTTGCCCTGACTGTGTCACTTCGTACGACACCGAGCTTTTGCGTGTTTCCAAACCCGTGATCGCGCTGTGCCGGCACAGCGTGGAGAGCGGGGAAGAAAAAGCGTATGCTCTGCGTATCTCCGGCTCTCAAATGAGCGAATTTTCCCGTCTTTCACAGCGGTATTTGACCTGTCAGATGGAACGAAAATATCCCACTTTGGATTTTTATTTGGACGTGAAGAAGCAATCGGTCGCGGCAAAGCCGAAAAAGGATGAAAACAATGAAACCATTTGAAAAAGCAATCAGCGTGTTGGATTATGACAAGATCCTTTCTGCTTTGGCTTCCCTTTGTACGGTGGAAGCAGGCAAAGAAAAGATTTTGACGCTTCAACCCGAATCGGATCGGCAACGCGTGATTTATTTGCAAAAAGAAACCGCCGTTGCTAAAAAAATCTCCTCCGTCAAAGGAGCACCGCCTCTTTCCGCGCACCCGATCATTCCCAATATTTTGGAGCGCGCACAAAAAGGCGCCACGCTCAACCCTTCGGAGCTGCTTCGCATCGCCTCGATGCTTCGCAGCGTGGAACTGGCGTACCATTACGGGCAAGCGCTGGACGGGGAGGATGCGGTCTTAGGACAGATTTTCCGCCGCCTCATTCCGGAAAAATCATTGGAAAAAGAAATCCACCGCTGCATTGTGTCGGAGGAAAATTTGGCAGACGATGCCTCTCCGGCACTCTTTTCCATTCGAAAGAAAATGTCGCAGTGCGCCTCGCGCATCCGCGAATCCCTCCAGCATTATATTTCCGGCGCATACGGCAATTTCCTGCAGGAAAATATCATCACCTTCCGCAATTCCCGTTTCGTTATTCCCGTCAAAAGCGAATACAAAAACGAGATTCACGGTCTGGTTCACGACACCAGCTCGAGCGGCGCGACCGTTTTTATTGAGCCGAGCTGCGTGGTGGAACTGAACAACCAAATTAAGCTTTTGGAGGGAGAAGAAAAAGACGAGATCGAACGAATCTTGGCCTCTCTTTCTCAGCGTGTGGCGTCGTTTGCCGATGCCTTGCAGCTTGATTTTTATAACGTGGTCGAGCTTTCCATCATTTTTGCACGTGCGGAACTGGCATTTAAGATGGATGCCGGAGAGCCCATCATTTCTCAAAACGGCGAGCTGATTTTGAAAAACGCCCGTCATCCCTTGCTGGATCGAAAGAAAGCCGTTCCCATTTCGCTTTCCTTGGGCGGTGATTTCGATACGCTTGTGATCACAGGTCCGAACACCGGCGGTAAAACCGTAACGCTCAAGACCATCGGACTGCTGTCTATGATGGCGCAAACCGGACTTCAGATCCCTGCCGAAGAATCCACGTTCCCCGTCTATCCCGACGTTTTGGCTGACATCGGGGATGAACAGAGCATTGAGCAATCCCTTTCCACCTTCTCTTCTCACATCGTCAACATCATTTCCATGCTGGAAACCGCTTCCAGCGGGGTTTTGATGCTCTTTGACGAGCTGGGAAGCGGAACCGATCCGGTGGAAGGCGCGGCATTGGCGGAATCCATTTTGGAGCACGTCAGAGCGCGCGGTGTCAAATGCGCCGCCACCACCCACTATGCGGAACTGAAAACCTATGCGCTGGAAACGCAGGGCGTGGAAAATGCTTCCTGTGAATTTGATATTGCTACGCTCAAGCCGACGTATCGGCTCATCATCGGCACACCCGGCCGCTCCAACGCCTTTTTGATTTCGACCCGATTGGGCTTGCCGCAGGAAATCATCCGCACGGCACAGACCAAAGTGAAAGCGGAAAATCGTCGCTTTGAATCCGTGGTGGAGCGCTTGGAAGCAGAACGCTTTGCGATGGAAAAGGATCGCGAAGAAGCGCAGAAACTCTTGGAAGAAGCCAAAAGCATGCAGGAAAACGCACTCCGAGAGAGGGAAAGTCTGCTGACGGGTGCGCAAACGGAGCTGGAACGCGCCAAAAAAGAAGCCCTTCGTTTGGTGAAAAGTGCCCGTGCGCTTTCTGATTCCACCATTGAAAAACTGGAGGAAATGCAGAAAAAAGCGCTGAAAAATCAAGCACAGAAGGATTTGGAAGAGGAGCGCAGAAAACTGCGGCTTACCTTGCGCGGTGCGGAGGATGACATCACCTCTCAAATGGTTGATACCGAGCAGGGAGAAGAAAATTATACGCTGCCAAGACCCTTAAAGGTAGGCGATGCCGTGCTTGTTGCCAAGGTCGGAAAAGAGGGGACGGTCGAAAAGCTTCAGGGCTCGGAAGCCACCGTTTTGGTGGGCAATTTGCGAATGAAAATGCCCATTTCCGCCCTGCGTCTGATCACGGGGCTCAAATCGGCGCAAAAGAAGAAAAAGGGCTCGGTATCCACTTCCCCCAGAGCGCATATTTCCAATTCAGTGGACGTGCGTGGACTTGTTACCGACGATGCGTGGTTTGTGGTAGACAAGTATTTAGACGACGTGATTCTCACCGGATTTGAAAGCGTGACCGTGATCCACGGAAAAGGAACCGGTGCATTGAAAACAGGACTTTGGCGGTATTTCAAAGCGGATCCTCGCATTCGCTCGTTCCGTTTGGGCCTCTATGGCGAAGGAGATTCCGGTGTCACAATTTTGGAAATGAAAAAATGAATAATTTGTAAATAATTTGACCGACGAAGCTTTTTGTTTCGTCGGTTTCATATTATATACTATATATTATAAAATGTAGAAAAAATTAAAACCCGACAAATTGGGGGATGAAAAATGAAGATTTTTAGAAAATGAACAAATTATTGCCTATTTTTTAAAAAACAGGGAACAATATTGACAAGCAAGAAAAAACTGCCGTATAATCACCAGCGGTTTTGAAAATCAGGTGAAAAAATGAATACAGGAGTGACTATGACAAGAAAAATTGCAGGGTTAACAGGAACCTATTCTGCATTTTCTGTCGGTTTGATTCTGGTTTTTGCTCTCTTGGTTTCCCCTTGGAGTGACCTGTTTCCCGATCTTCGTTTTTCCTCTACCAAAACGGAAAACGAATCTACCTTTGAAGCAAATCAGGAGCAAATCACGGATCGTACCGATGAATATGCAAATCCTGTTCTGAAACTCATTCCGAGCCAATTGGAATCGGATCCCGAAAAGATTTCCGGTCTGAACAAGGCATCCGGCGCCCGTTCTGTTTTCGGCGTGAAGGAAAAGCCGGTGGAAGAAGCGAAAAACAGCACCTTGACTTCGTTGGTTTTGGCAGAGCATCTTCCCGAGCGTGAGCTGGGAACCTTCGAGATTACCTATCAGATTACCCCGGAAGAATATGAAATGTTGCTTTACTGCGTCGATTTTGAAACCCGCAGTGGCTGCTTCGAACACAAAGCGCTCATCACGCAGGTCGTGATGAACCGCGTTCAAGGCAAACGCTTTCCCTTTACGGTTTCGGAAGTTTTATTTGCACCGAACCAGTTTGACGTTATGCCGAAGTTTGAGCTCAGGGGTGATTGGATCCCTTCGGAAATGACCTATCGTGCTGTGGATGCCGTTTTGAGCGGAAACTGTCCCGACTATGCCCAAGGCGCGTTGTATTTCTGTAATCCCTATTTGGTAGGGGAGGACAACTGGTTTGATACCAAACTGACCACCATTTGCGAAATTGAGGGTCATCGCTTCTACAAATAAACAAGACGTAAAAAAAGGAGATCTGCGGATCTCTTTTTTTATGTATATTTCATGCTTGACAAAACGGAGCATCTTGTGTATAATCTTTTGATGTGTCACGGTAAATTTTTTATGCCGTGCTTCTTGCTTCTCAAATTTTTGAGAAGTCTTATGTCCAAAAGGAGGTAAACATAATGGAAAAACTGAAGGGCAAATACGAAACGGTTTTCATCGTGAATACCGAACTTGGCGAAGAAAAGGTTCAAGAACTGGTCGCCAAATTTAAAGGTATGATCGAGAAAAATGCGGTCGTAGAAAACACTGACGAATGGGGCAAGAGAAGACTTGCTTACCCGATCGAAGATGTGAACGATGGTTACTACGTGGTTATGCAGTACACCGCTGACCGCGAGTTCCCCTTGGAACTGGAAAGAGTCTTCAACATCACCGAAGGCATCCTGCGTTCCATGACCATCCGCGTAGACGCGTAATAGGAGGCGGATATGGCATCGTTTAACAAAGTCATTTTGATTGGTAATCTGACTGCCGATCCGGAATTGAAGCAAACACAGAATCAAATTTCTGTGACTTCGTTTAGCATTGCTGTTTCCAGAAGATTTTCTTCGAAGAATGCAGAAAATGCACAACAAGCAGATTTTATTAACATCGTTGCATGGCGCAACACCGCAGAATTCATCACCAAGTATTTCCAGAAAGGTAAGAGCATTCTCATCGTTGGCTCTCTCCAGTCCAGATCTTGGACCGATCAGAACGGCCAGAAGAGATACGTCACCGAAGTGGTGGCAGAAGAAGCTCAGTTTGTGGAGAAAAAAGGCGACGGTTCCGCTCCTGCGCCCGGTGCAACCCCGGCTCCCTATGGAGCCAGCCCGAAGGATGTCGCGTTCGAAGAAATGAGCACCGACGACGACCTTCCCTTTTAATTTTACGAATACGGAGGATAGATAAATGGATAAAGAACAAAAGGCATTCAGACCCAAGAGAAAGAAAAAAGTTTGCGCTTTCTGCGCTGAAAAAATAGCTCAGATCGACTACAAGGATGCTGCGAAGCTTCGCAAATTCGTTTCCGAGCGTTCCAAGATCCTTCCCAGAAGAGTCACCGGTACCTGCGCAAAGCATCAGAGAGAATTGACCACTGCAATCAAACGCGCTCGTCAAATTGCGATCCTTCCCTATATCAGCGATTAATTTTGTCCAAGGAGTAGGAATATGGACGTTGTTGTAACAATTCTCTGCGCTTTGATGGTTTTGATGGCAATCTTTTTGGTGATTGCTGTTTTGATGCAGAGTGGAAAAGACAGCAGAATTTCCGGAACCATCACCGGTTCAGCTGAAACGTTCTTTGGCAAGACCAAAGGCAAAACGTTTGACCGTGTTCTGTCGAAAGCAACCACGATCGTCGCCATTATTTTCGTAATATTGGTGTTTGCGGTATACGTGATGCAGAAAAACGCCGGCGAAAACAAGATCACCGGTTCCGGCAGCACGAATTCTTCTACGAACAGTGCCCAAACAGAAACTGTAACCGAAGAAGAAACTGCTACTCTGGAAGACGTTGTTACGGAAGATAGCACCCAGACGGCAGAAGAATCCACCGAAAACGAAACTGCAGAAAACCAAACTGCAGAAAACGAATGATGTTAAGCGCCCGGCGCTTTTGGAGGTAATTGAAATGGCAAAGTGTGAAATTTGCGGAAAGGGAGTTTCTTTCGGTCAGAGAGTATCCCATTCCCACAGAAGAACCAACCATGCTTGGAAGCCCAACGTAAAGAAAGTCAGAGCCGTTGTAAACGGAACTCACACCCGTCTTTATGTTTGCGCTCACTGCTTGAGAAGCGGCAAGGTTGAAAGAGCTTAAATAGAAAAAAGTCCTTGACTTTGAGTCAAGGACTTTTTTTATTGTCTGCGCTTTTGACACCGCCAAAAAGGCAGGTGGCTAACAAAGGCAGAAAGATCATTCCGAAAAAGCCGAACAGGGCAAGCCCGCCGAGGACCAAAAGCAAGGAAAGAATGGGGTGCAAGCCGATGGAATCGCCCAGTATTTTCGGTTCTGCGACGTGGCGCACCGCAAAGATGATCGCGCAAAGGATCAAGAGCTTGATCGCAAGCGAGGTGGAGCCGAGGGCAAAATAGATCAGCGCCCACGGAATCAAAACAGTGCCGCAACCGAAAATGGGCAGAATATCAATCAGAGCGATCACAAGCGCCTTTCCCAAAGGCGAAGGGATGCCAAGGACACTCAAGCCCAAAAACAATTCGGAAAAGGTGAGAAAGAACAAAAGCAGATATGCTTTCGTGTATTGATGCAGTCCTCGGAAAAATCGCTCTTTGGTGCGACGGATCTTCTCAGTCGTTTCGGGCTTTATTTTTTTGGATAGAAAGGCGGAAATGCGTTTCCAATCGCAAGAAAAATAATAGGTACACAGAATAAAAATGAAAAGCGACACGAAAAAGCGGGGAACGAATTCTGCCAACTGCGCGATCCAGCCCGGAACGTAAGAGAGAATTTGATTCCAAAATTCTTGAAAGAGGGTCGGCAAGCGGGTTGTCAGAGAATCTTCCAAATCTCGTTTGAGCATTTGAGAAAAGAATCGTTCTGCATCCTCAATTTTCGTTTGAATGAAAGCGGAAATCGTATCGATTTGCCCGCCCAGTCCCGTGGATAGGGAAGAGATTCCCCGAATCAGTCGATCCACCAAAAGGATCACCAAAAGGGAAAGAAACGAAAAAAAGATCAATAGGATCAAAACGATCAAAATGCGTTTGACCGTTTCGGAAATGGGGTGCAAGCGCCGAAAGCTTTTTCGGATGGCTTCCGAAAAAAGAAGCGCCATCAAAATGGGAAACAACAGAAAAAACAGCTTTTTGACTCCCACCCAAATTCCAATGGCAAGTACGGTCAAAAGAAGAATGTCCAAAACTTTTTGTCGAACGGTTTGGGTCATGGATCGGCTCCTTTTTTCGTTTGATACCAAGCTATCTTGTTTTCATTTTATACGAAAAAATAGGATTGTATACAAAAAAAGCGCAGATACACTGCGCTTTTTTTCTTTTTGTTATCGAATGAAATTGGTGCGGACAGGAGCTTCTTTTTCAGGAAACAAAACTCCCTTTTCTTTTCCCGCTTCGATGCAGGAAATCAGCCAAGCCATGTTCCGTCCCAAGCTTCGCATCACTTGCAGTCCCTCCAAGTCTTGTTCGACGTCTTCGGGACGTGACCCGTGAACCATATTCCAATATTGCCCCGATACGATGGGCATGGAAGAAATGGTGAAATATTTGTTCAGCTGATCGAAAGCGGCACTGGCACCGCCTCGGCGGCAGGAGAAAATCGCGCAAGCCGGCTTTCCGGCAAAGCGCTTGGAGGAAGAATAAAACAGACGGTCCATAAAAGACGTGATCGCGCCGCTCGCGGACGCATAGTGGACGGGAGAGCCGAATACGACCCCGTCGGCATTTTCGATTTTCGGTGCCAATTCATTGACCTTGTCTTCGATGACGCACCTTCCGATTTTTGCACAGCCACCGCAGCCGCGACAGCCGGCGATCGGCTCGGTTCCGAGCCAGACAGTTTCAGATTCGATCCCTTCTTGTTGCAAGGTTGTGGCAATCTCTTCCAACGCTCGGTTGGTGCAGCCAAGCTTGTGCGGGGAGCCGTTGATTAAAATCACTTTCATAATATCACCTCTTGGAAAGTATATGCCGAGAATTTAGTTTCAGTATACCGTTTTTTTCGCTTTCTTGCAAGAAATGCGGAAAAGTTATTTTTTTAGAGAAAGATTTGAATTTATCTTGTGAAACGGCAAGAGATGTGTTATAATTATTCTAATTTAGTATGCAGTATTATGCACAAAATGAAAAGAGGATCGGTATGGGATTTCTTATCGTGATTGACGGATTGGACGGAAGCGGCAAAAATACGCAGTCCAAGCTCTTGTATCAGGCACTGACCCGAGAGGGAAAAAACGTTCGCTTGGTTTCGTTTCCGGATTATGAAAGTCCGGCGTGCAGTCCGGTGAAAATGTACCTGAACGGGGAGTTCGGAACGGATCCGGAAAGTGTGAATTCCTACGCGGCATCGACGTTCTTTGCCGTAGATCGCTTTGCTTCGTTTCGCCTTGATTGGAAGGAAGCGTATGACCGCGGGGACGTGATCATCGCCAATCGCTATACAACGGCAAACGCCATTCACCAGCTGACTAAACTTCCCGAGGAAGAGCACGACGCGTTTCTTTCTTGGCTTTATGATTTTGAATTTCGAAAGCTGGGGCTTCCTGCTCCCGATCTGACCCTGCTTTTGCAGGTTCCGGTCGAAAAAAGCTTGGAATTGATTGAACACCGCGGCGAAAAGAAAGACATTCACGAAAACCGCGAACATCTGAAAAAAGCCGCTTTGGCGGCTCGCACCTGTGCCGAAAAATGGGGATGGGAAACGCTCTCCTGCGTGGATGGAAACGGAGATTTGATGTCCGTGGAAACCATCGGAAAGGCGATTTTCGATCTGGTAAAGGAGAAGCTATGGTAACGGTATTTTTAGCAGACGGTTTTGAAGAGATCGAAGCGATCACGCCCATCGACGTGTTGCGACGCGCCGGCGTATCGGTTCGAACTTGCAGCATTTCGTCTTCTCATACGGTTACGGGCGCTCACGGCATTCGCGTGGTCGCAGATACGATCTTTTCGGAATTGGACGAAGGGGAAGAGATGATCGTTCTTCCCGGCGGAATGCCCGGAACCTTGCACTTAAAGCAGTTTGAACCGTTAAACAAAAGAATTCTTGCGCATCATCAAAAAGGCGGCTATCTTGCTGCCATTTGTGCCGCCCCCACGGTCTTCGGTGCACTGGGGCTCTTGAAATATGAAGCGGCAACCTGCTATCCCGGTTTGGAGCCGGAACTGTTTGCCGGTCAAGTCGAAACGCAAGAGGTGGTCGTATCCGGTCCGTTCATTACTTCCCGCGGAGCCGGCACGGGCTTTTCGTTTGCCCTGAAATTGGTCCAGATTCTCAAAGGGGACGAAGTGGCTTTTGATCTGGCAAAAGGGATGTGCTTTGAGGGGGATCGGCTTTGAAGACGAAAACAAATCTGTATGCACCCGTTTTGTTTGGTTCGATCTTGCTTTTGGCAGGACTTTCCGAACTGATTTTATCTTTGATTGAATCCGTTTCCCACGCGCCGTTTCTTGCCACCACCATTGTCCAGCTTTTGGTGTATCTTCTTCCCTTGGCGTTTTACTTTCAGGTTCGGAATTTAAATCCCGTTTCCGTCGTCAAGATTCGCTACGTACAGCCCAAAAA
This sequence comes from Eubacteriales bacterium, assembly GCA_045580105.1. Classification (GTDB taxonomy): domain Bacteria; phylum Bacillota; class Clostridia; order Oscillospirales; family SIG627; genus RGIG5579. The sequence continues at coordinate 16,171 of JAZNNH010000045.1, forward strand.
ATTCCCTTTTCTTTTGGTTTTGATGCTCATCTTTTTTGTGGGAACTTTGGTGTTTCGCTATTTTGGTCTGTTCTTTTTCCGTTCGGCATTCGTGGATACTCCCGGTGCCGTTTCCGTCCCTGTTTCGGGGGCAAACCGATTTTTCATCCTTCTTTGCAGCGTAATTTTGCCTGCGGTTCTGGAAGAGGTGGTGTTCCGCTCGGTTCTTTTGGAGGAATATCGCTCGCACGGGCCTTTGTGGGCCGTTCTGATCACGTCCTTGATGTTTGCTATGCTGCATCTTTCCTTGGCAAACTTTTTCTATTACTTTTTCATGGGAATCGTATTTGGAATGATCGCCGTGGCATCGGATTCCATCGTTCCTTGCGTGCTTTTGCACGTTTTGACCAATTTTTCTTATTTTCATCTGCGTCCCGCAATCGTGGAATATTTGCGACAGGCGGGCAAAAGCCCTTTGCTACCGTATTTGCTCGTAGCGGTGTTCCTTTTCCTGTTTGTGATGCTGTTTTCCCGTTTGGAAAATCTCTATCAGGACAAGGCATATGAGGAAATGCTTCAAAGTCGGAAAGAGCTTCTGCGGCAAGAGGTGGAGAAGGCGAGAGGAATGAAAGAAGAGATCGCGGTCAGCCCGATTTACGTTACGCTCAAGGAGATCTTTCTTTCTCCTACCTTTTTGGCAACCGTGGTGTTATTTGTTTTTTTGTTATTCGGATTTTTTTCCTGAGGTGATAAAATGAACGAAGAAAAGAATGTAAATTCCAATAAGGAAAATACCATTGATGTTTTTGTAAAATCAAAAAGAAAAGATAGTATTGCTCCCGCGTCGGGCAAAACAAAGCAGCCGGTCGAAAAAACGGATTCTGACCGAACCCGAAAGATCGCTGTGCCCGAAAAACCGAAGCGCACGGCAAAGCAGCTCTCACAGGAAACCAGAGTCGGCGGGGGAGCGGTTCCCGCTCCGGTCAAGAAAGCGACTTCGGAACAAGGAAACAATCTCAAAGTAAAAACAAAAAAAGAAAAGAAAATCAAAAAAGAAAAAAGCCCGGAAGAAAGAAAAGCGGATCGCACTTCTTTGCGTTCGACGCTACTGATCGCCCTTGTCTACGTTGGCGTTGTGGTAGGCATTTCCGCCCTTCTTTCCACGTTTGCAATTCGCTGGGCGAACGACGTGTTTGCTTTGGTAAAAGAAGAGAAGGTGGCAACGGTCACCATTCCCGAAAAAGCGCAAATTCAGGAAGTTGCCGCTATTTTGGATGAAAACGGAATCATTGAATATCCCACCATTTTCCGTTTGTATATCAGTTTTAAAAATCGGGATGCCGATCCTCCTTTGGCGTTCAAGGCAGGGGAGTATGAATTGACCAGCACGCTCAACTACGACCAGATCGTCAGTAAGATCAAAGACCGCAAGACCCGTAGCATCGTCACCCTTACCATTCCCGAGGGCTATACGGTCGACGAGATCATTGATCTGTTCACCTCACAGGGAATCGGCACCAGAGAGGGCTTTATTTCTGCCATCAATGACTTTGACTACGAGTATACCTTTATGGAAAAACTCAAAGCCATTGAACTTTCTCCCTCCCGCCGTTACCGTTTGGAGGGCTATCTGTTCCCGGATACCTATGAATTTTATACCGACTCCAGCGAAATTGCCATTGTGGATAAGATGCTCACCGCGTTTGAATCTCATATGGAAGATGCGTATTATGCCCGCTTGGATGAGATCGGTATGAATTTGGATCAGGTCGTCACACTGGCATCCATCGTGCAAAAAGAAGGAAAATTCAACTCTGATTTTTATTCGATTTCGGGTGTCTTCCACAACCGTTTGAAATCCGGTACCCTCAAGCGTTTGCAGTCGGATGCAACGGTTCAGTATTGCTTGTCGGAGCGAAAGGAAGAACTCAGCTATGCGGATCTTGAAGTAGACAATCCGTATAACACCTATCGCATCCAGGGACTGCCCCCCTCCGCGATTGCCAATCCCGGTTGGGAAGCCATTCAGGCGGCACTGTATCCGGAAGCCAACGACTATTACTTCTTTGTATCCGATACGGACGGGTCGACCGTTTTTGCCAAAAATGAGCCGGAGCATTTGAAGAACGTCGATGCGCTGAGAAAAGCAAAGGAAAACGGAACCACCATCGACTGACAGAAAGGAAGATTGTTTTGGAACAAGTGTTTCTTATTTTCATTTTGATCCTTTCTGCTGCAAGTTTTCTCGCGGCTCTTGCGGCACTGATTTCCTGTCGCAAGATGCAAAGCATCAAAAAAGAAGATTTGGAACGGCAGGAAGAAAGACTGGAACGCGCGCTCAGCTCCGCGAAAAGAGAGATCAGCGAAGAAAATGCGCGATCGCTCGATGCCTTTTCCCGTTCGTTTCGGCAATCTCAGGCAGAGATTTTTGCTCAGCAGGATAAAAGAATCTCTGATTTAACGCTCAATTTGACCACGGCTATCAAAGGTGTGGATGAGAGAATGGCGCAGGCAAATGCCTTTCAGGAAAAGCATGCGCAGGCACTGCGTGAAACCGTGGACGCAAAATTGGCAGAACTGCGTCAGGGAAATGAAAAAAGCTTGGGCGAGATTCGCCAAAGCGTGGAAGAAAAATTGCAAACCGCCTTGGAGGAGAGGATCAGCCGTTCCTTCAAGGAAGTCAGCGAGCGCCTGCAGCAGGTGCATCAGGGCTTGGGTGAAATGCAGACCCTTGCAAATGGTGTCGGAGACTTGAAAAAAGTGCTTTCCAACGTCAAAACACGCGGCATTCTCGGTGAGATTCAGCTCGGCTCCATTTTGGAGGAGATTCTTTCTCCCGAACAGTATGAAACCAACGTTGCCACCGTTCCCGGAAGTGCAAACCGAGTGGAATTTGCCGTTCGCCTTCCCGGCGATTCGGATGGTATCGTCTATCTTCCCATCGACTCGAAATTCCCGTCGGATGCATACTTAAATTTGCAGGATGCGTACGATACGGCGGATCCCGAAGCCGTTCGTGTTCAAAAAGCACAGCTGGAGAGCCGACTCAAATCCTTTGCCAAGGACATTCACACCAAATACGTTTCACCTCCCCATACCACCGATTTTGCCATTATGTTCCTGCCCACCGAGGGGCTCTATGCCGAAGCGGTGAAAATGGGAATGGTTGAAACCTTGCAAAAAAATTACAGGATCAACATTGCCGGTCCCACGACGATGGCGGCGCTTCTCAATTCCTTGCAAACGGGCTTTCGCACTCTTGCCATTCAAAAACGTTCCGGTGAAGTCTGGGAGGTTTTGGGAGCGGTGCGCACTGAATTTGATAAGTTTGAAAGCGCGCTTCGTGACGCGCAAGCAAAATTGGATCAGGCAAACAAGGGGCTGGACGCTCTGGTTGGCGTTCGCACCCGTCAGATTCAAAGAAAGTTGAAAAACGTTTCCGCTTTGCCGAGCCAAAGGGCGCAGGCACTCTTGAAAGAGGATTTCGATGCAGAAGAATGAAAGTGTAAAGACCTGCGCTTCCAACCGAAAGGCCTTCCACGATTATTTTGTGGAGGAGCGCTTCGAAGCCGGGATTGAACTGTTCGGAACGGAGGTCAAATCCATCCGTGCCGGCACGGTGAACTTGAAGGATTCCTATCTCAATATCCGCCAGGGGGAACTGTTTGCCAAAGGCATCCATATCAGCCCCTACGAAAAAGGCAATATTTTCAACCGCGATCCTTTGCGCGAGAGAAAGCTTTTGATGCACAAAAAGGAAATTTTGAAATTGCGCGCTCTTGCGGAGCGCGACGGATACACCCTCATTCCCTTATCTCTTTATCTGAAACGGGGAAGAGTGAAGGTGGAAGTCGGCATTTGCCGAGGAAAAAAACTCTATGATAAAAGAGAAAGTGCCCTCAAGCGTGATCTGGAACGGGAAAATCGCAGAGGGATCAAACTTTCGGACCGGGACTGATTTATGAAGAAAAACATTCGCAATTTTTGTATTATCGCCCACATTGACCATGGGAAAAGCACGCTCGCAGACCGCATTCTGGAAGAAACCGGATCGGTGGAAAAGCGCGAGATGGAAGCGCAGGTTCTGGACGATATGGAACTGGAAAAGGAAAGAGGAATTACCATCAAGGCCCGTGCGGTCACCCTTGATTACAAGGCGGACGACGGTCAGGTTTATGAATTCAACCTCATCGACACCCCCGGCCACGTGGACTTTAACTATGAAGTGTCTCGCTCTTTGAGCGCTTGTGAGGGTGCGCTTTTGGTGGTGGATGCCACGCAGGGAATTCAAGCGCAAACGCTTGCCAATGCTTATCTTGCCGTGGATCACGATTTGGAACTGTTTCCGGTCATCAACAAGGTGGATCTTCCCGCCGCCGACCCCGATAAAGTCAAAGGGGAAATCGAAGACGTCATCGGAATTCCTGCGGACTACGCCCCTTGCGTTTCTGCCAAAACGGGCTTGAACATCAAGCAGGTTCTGGAAGGAATCGTAACTTACATTCCCGCCCCTCAAATCGTGGAGGATAAGCCCTGCAAAGCACTGATTTTCGACTCATTTTACGATGCCTATAAGGGCATTATCGTATACTTCCGTCTGTTCGAGGGCTCTCTTTCCAAGGGCGATCGCATTCGTATGATGAATACGGGAGCGGAATTTGACGTGACCGAAGTCGGTACGATGAAAACCTTTGGTTTTTCGCCCTGTCAAACGCTCCATTCCGGTCAGGTTGGATATTTGACCGCCTCCATCAAAACCCTGCAGGAAACGCAGGTAGGCGATACGATCACCTTGGTGGATCGACCGACCGAGAAACCCTTCGACGGCTTTAAAAAGGCATTGCCGGTGGTATTCTCCGGCATTTATCCGGCAGACGGCGCGCGCTATAACGACCTTCGTGAAGCGCTCGAAAAGCTTCGCTTGAACGACGCGGCGCTGTCCTTTGAACCCGAAACCAGTGCGGCTTTGGGCTTTGGCTTCCGTTGCGGCTTTTTGGGGCTGCTTCATATGGAGGTCATTCAGGAACGATTGGAGCGGGAATTCAATCTCGATCTGATCACCACCGCCCCCAGTGTTATTTATCGCTTGGAATTGACCGACGGTCAAACCATCTATATCGATAACCCCACCAATTATCCGGCTGTGGAAAACATTGCCACCGCATTCGAGCCGGTCGTGCGGGCAAGTATCATTACCCCCGTGGAATTTGTCGGCGGTATTATGGATCTTTGTCAGGATCGCCGCGGCGAATTCGTGGATATGAAGTATATTACCCCCACGCGAACGGAACTTCATTATAAGCTTCCGCTCAATGAAATTGTTTACGACTTTTTCGATGCGCTCAAGTCCCGAAGCAAGGGCTACGCTTCCTTTGACTACAGCGATACGGAATACGTTCCGTCGAAACTGGTCAAGCTCGATATTCTCTTGAACGGCGACATTGTCGACGCACTTTCCTTCATCGTGCACAGCGACAAGGCCTATCCCAGAGCCCGTCGCATTGCGGAAAAACTGAAAGAAAATATCCCGCGCCAGCTGTTTGAAATTCCGGTTCAGGCGGCTGTGGGCGGCAGAGTCATTGCCAGAGAAACCGTCAAAGCGATGCGTAAAGACGTTCTTGCCAAGTGCTACGGCGGTGATATTACCCGTAAGAAAAAGCTTCTCGAAAAACAGAAAGAGGGCAAGAAGAAGATGCGCTCTTTGGGGTCGGTGGAAGTACCGCAGGAAGCTTTCATGGCAGTCTTGAAATTAGATGAATAAGATCGGTCTTTATCTGCATTTTCCCTTTTGCAAATCAAAATGCGCGTATTGCGACTTTTATTCTTTGGCATCCGATGAGCTGATCTTATCCTACGAGAAGGCACTTTGCCGCGCCATCACCTCCTTTTCCGAGGATCTAAAAGAGTTTGAGGTCGACACCGTGTATTTTGGCGGGGGCACCCCCAGCTTGATTTCCTGTCAGGGCTTGGAGAGCTGTATGACCGCAATCCGACAAAGCTTTGCGTTGTCCCCGGATCCTGAGATCACGATGGAAATGAATCCGGAATCTGCCACCAAACAGATTCTCCATTCGGCTCGGGAAAACGGGGTCAATCGCCTCAGCTTCGGCATGCAAAGTGCGATTTCGTCCGAGCTTGCAGACATCGGTCGCGTTCACCAACATCAACATACCGAAGATGCCGTATCCTGGGCAAGGGAAGCGGGATTTGACAACGTCAGTTTGGATTTGATGTACGGTCTTCCCGGACAAACGCTCGCCACTTTTAAGGAAAGTCTTTCTGCTTGCACAGCTCTTTTGCCGGAGCATATTTCGTTTTACTGTCTTACGTTAAGCGAAACCGTCCCGCTCTTTCAAAAACGAATGCTTCTTCCCGGGGAAGAGGAAACCAGACAAATGTATCTGTTCGCTTCGGACTTTTTAAAGCAAAAGGGCTACGAGCATTATGAAATTTCCAATGCCGCTAAGCCCGGCTTTGCTTCCCGACACAATCTGCGCTATTGGAACCGAGAGCCATATCTCGGAATCGGGCCCGGTGCCCACTCGTTCTTCGGCTCCGAGCGCTTTTCGATGAAAGAAGACGTGGAGGGATTCATATTCGCTTCAAACCCGAAAGATACCATCGTATCGCGGGAGAAAATCGATCGCGAGGAGGAAAAAATTGAGTATATCATGCTCTCCTTGCGAAAAAAAGAGGGAATTGATTTGGATCGATTGCGCGCTCTTTTTGACGAAAACGCCTGTCAGGGTATGGTGAAAAAGTTTTTATCTTGGGAACAAAACGGGCTTTGCATCCAAACTGCGCGCGGCTTTGCTCTGACTGCGGAGGGCTTTTTCGTTTCCAATGCCATCATTTCAGAATTGATATAAGAACTTGAAGAAAAGGAAGAATCTATGAAACACATCAAAAAACTTGCCTGTCTGTTGCTTGCCGTCTTGTCGCTGGTGCTTCTTTGTGCTTGCTCCAAGCCGGACCCGAATATCCCCGAGGGCTTTTTGCTGGCGGAAAATCCGGGTGCCGATTATTATTTCTATTATCCCGAAACTTGGCTTTTGGACCGTGCGGACGCCGGAATGACCAGCGCCTACGTTTCGGAAATGGATTTTTCCAACGTCAGTGTAACCGCCTTTACCGCTTCGAACGAATATCGCACCCTGCCCGAATATGCACAAGAGTTTTATCTGAAGCAGTTCACGGATAATTTCCAGAATCTTGAAGTGGAACGCAATCAGGACGGCACGCTCAAGCGCAGTGTCTTGAAGATTGATGAATGCGAAGCCATCGCGTTCCAATACAGCGCCGTTTTCGGGGGAGAGGACTATTCGTTCCGCACTTGGCTCATCTCCTACAACGGATATATTTATACTGTTTTGTATACGGCAAAGGCAGATCGCTTTGAAGCCAATCTTGCGTTGGCAGAACAGATCGCAATGAACATCCGGTTCAAATAAGGAGCATTATGGAAAAAAAACAAAAATCCGAACGCGTCGGAAAGGTTGGCGGGCAAGCAGTTCTGGAAGGAATTATGATGCGCGGCCCGAAAAGCTATACCACGGCAGTGAGAAAAGCGGATGGGACCATCGTTCGTGACAGCCACCCCAACGAAATCAAAAAGAAAAATTTCTTTTTCCGATTGCCGATCATTCGCGGCGTCGTAAATTTCATCGACAGTATGATCCTGTCGTTTTCCACCTTGGGCTTTGCCGCAGAAGCGCTGGAGATCGAAGAAGAAACCAAATTCGAAAAATGGTTGACTCGCGTCTTCGGAAAAAGCTTGACCGGCATTGTAATGGGAATCGGCACGGTGATCGGGGTTCTTCTCGGTGCGTTTCTCTTCATCGTTTTGCCTGCGTTCCTGTCCGGCTTTATTCCCAATGAAATCGCCAGAAAAATCACAGAGGGCGTGCTTCGCATCGCCATTTTCTTAAGCTACGTGAGTTTGATTTCATTGATGAGTGATATCAAGCGCACCTTTATGTATCACGGTGCAGAGCACAAAAGCATTTTCTGCTACGAAAAGGGACTGGATTTGACGGTGGAAAACATTCGCAAACAATCTCGCTTCCATCCCCGTTGCGGCACCAGCTTTATGGTTTTGATGATGATCGTCGGCATTTTCATCGGTCTTTTAATCGGAATTCTGTTTCCCGCAACGCGCGAAAACACGCTTCTTTACATCCTCATCAAATTCCTTCTTTTGCCTTTGACGATGGGTCTTGGGTATGAGATGATTCGCTTTGCCGGCAGGCACGACAACGCCTTCATTCGTTTCGTCACCGCTCCCGGTCTTTGGATTCAGCGCATTACCACGAAAGAGCCCACGGACGATATGATCGAGGTTGCCATCGTGGCACTCAAATCGGCGTTGACCGAAGAATTTTCCGAAGAGGATGTGTTCGTCGGCATTCAAACGGCTTCGGAAGAAAAGAAAGAGGACGAAGTGGATGCATCCGAACCGTCTTCCACCGAGCTTCCCCAAGCCGAAGAGGAAGTTCAAGTATGAACGTTCGGCAACTCAAACAAATCGTAACGAAAACGTACCAAGACCAAAACGGAGAGCGCTTTTTTTCTGAAAAAGCGCTCCTTTCTGCTTTGCTGGAAAAAAACGGAATGGATCGGAACCTTGTGCTTTTGCAGCCCGATCTTGTCCTTTCCGAGAAATGCGTTCAAACTGTTTTAAGCGATTTGGACGAGCTTTTATCGGGTTATCCCTTGCAGTATTATTTGGGAAGTGAATACTTCTGCGGAAACGAATTTTTCGTTCGCGACGGGGTGCTCATCCCGCGACCGGAAACGGAGCTTTTGGTGTCGCTGGGAAAGGCGCGCGTCGGGTGGGGCAGTACGGTTTTTGATTTGTGCTGTGGTTCGGGCTGCGTCGGCATTTCACTTTTGCTGGCGCGTCCCGACCTTTCGTGTCACGCGTTCGATCTTTCCGATTCGGCACTTGAAGTTGCCCGAATCAATCGCGCGCGCTTCGGTCTGGAAGATCGGCTTTCAGTCAAACACGTGGACGTGCTTTCCTCGGATTTGGAGGAGGAAATCAAGCGGCGAAATCCTGCATTGATTTTGGCAAATCCCCCGTATCTGACCGAGCAAGAAATGAAAGAAATTGCCGAGAACGTTGCAAAGGAACCCGGCTTGGCTCTCTTTGGTGGAAAGGACGGGCTTTTGTTTTATCGCAGATTTGTCGAATTGTGTGCCAAAACCGGTGTTCCGTTCTTGTGTGAAATGGGGTATCAGCAAAAGGAGAAAATCGAAACAATCATCCTTGATGCGGGCTTAAAAGGAGAATTTTTCCAAGATGAAGCCCGACTTTGGCGAAGCTTTTTTGTTTCCGTCTGAGACATCGCAAAAAAAAGGAAAAAAAGCTTCTTTCCACAAAAAATGACTTGCCAAAAAAGCGCATTTTATGCTATAATAGATCCAGATATAATTGGGAATTTTTTGGAGGTAACTCTCTATGGCAAAAACAGTCAGTACAGCCAAAACAAAAACGGAAAACAGCAATGCAATGACCCAAGAAGGAAAACTGAAAGCCATTCAAACGGCAATGGGTCAGATTGAAAAGAAATACGGCAAAGGATCCATCATGAAGCTGGGAGAAAATTCCACCATGAACGTCAGTGCCATCTCCACCGGCTCGCTTTCTTTGGATTTGGCTCTGGGCGTGGGCGGTGTTCCCAGAGGAAGAATCATCGAGATTTACGGTCCCGAATCTTCCGGTAAAACAACCGTTGCCCTCCAAGTGATCGCTTCGGCTCAGAAGGCCGGCGGCGCCGCCGCTTTTATTGACGCGGAACACGCGCTCGATCCGGTCTATGCCAAAGCCCTTGGCGTTGACATCGACAACCTTTTGGTTTCTCAGCCCGACAGCGGAGAACAGGCCTTGGAAATTGCCGAAGCACTGGTTCGCACCGATGCGATCGACGTGATCGTCATCGACTCGGTTGCCGCGCTGGTTCCGCGCAGTGAAATCGAGGGCGAAATGGGACAGTCCTCCGTGGGTGTTCAGGCAAGACTGATGAGCCAGGCACTCAGAAAAATCGCGGGTGCGATTGCCAAGAGCCAATGTGCCTTCATTTTCATCAACCAGTTGCGTGAAAAGGTCGGTGTGATGTACGGTAACCCCGAAGTTACCACCGGTGGCAGAGCCCTTCGTTTTTACTCCTCCGTTCGCATTGACGTGCGCCGCGGAGAGCAGTTGAAAGAAAAAGGCGAGATTGTGGGAAACCACATCAAATGTAAGATCGCAAAGAACAAAGTCGCTCCTCCTTTCCGCGTGGCAGAATTTGATATTCTGTACGGTCAGGGAATTTCCCGCGAAAGTGAGATTATCGAGATCGCGTTGAAGTACGACGTGATCCAAAAGAGCGGAAGCTGGTTCTCCTACAACGGCGAAAGACTTGCTCAGGGCAAGGAAAACGTTCGTGTGTTTTTGAAAGACAAACCGGAATTGGCAGAAGAGATTGCTCAGAAAGCCATCGCCATTTCCAAAGAAGGCGTTCCGGAAACCCTCAATGCCGAATCGCTGTTTGATTCAGAGGACGGCGATGATGATCTGGGTCTTGGCGACTTGGAATAAAAACGCAATTTGATTTTGTAAGATAGAGAAGGACGGACAAGATTTATGATTACAATACCGGGACAGAAAATCACCGCAGAAGATGTTTTTAAGGAGCAAGATCGCGTAGCACCCTTGAAGATCATTAGCTTGGAGGGCGCCGGCGAACTTGCCAAAAAAGTCGATTACTATTTGGTTTCCTGGGCAAAAATGGCAGGTTGGGACAATTACGATACCTTCCTTTTGCCGGCAGAATGCCCCCGTTTTACTTCCGGCGAAGCAAAGGGAATCATTTACGAATCGGTACGTGGTGATGATCTGTTTGTGATGGTCGACGTTGGCAACTATAACGTTCGCTATAAAATGTTCGGCAAAGAAAACAGAATGAGCTCTGACGACCATTATCAGGATTTGAAGCGAATCGTTCAGGCAGCCAGCGGCCGAGCCGGCAGACTGAACGTCATTATGCCCCTCCTTTACGGCGGAAGACAGCACAGAAGAAGCTACCGCGAATCGCTGGATTGTGCCTATTCTCTTCAGGAAATGCAGGCGATGGGTGTAGAAAATCTCGTCACCTTCGACGCGCACGATCCCAGAGTGCAGAACGCCGTTCCGCTGATGGGCTTTGACAACTTCATGCCCTATTATCAGGTCATCAAAACCATGTTCCGCGCGTATCCGGATCTGGCTCCCTGCAAGGACAACTTTATGGTAGTCAGCCCCGACGAAGGTGCCATGAGCCGTAATATGTATTACGCATCCGTTCTCGGCGTCAATATGGGTATGTTCTACAAGAGAAGAGACTATTCTCGCGTAGTGGAAGGAAGAAACCCCATCGTTGCTCACGAGTATCTGGGTGAATCCATGGAAGGAAAAGACGTATTTATTGCCGATGACATCATCGCATCCGGTGATTCGGTTCTGGATATTGCCTATGAAATGAAGCGCCGCAAAGCCAATCGCGTGTTTGTGTATGCGACCTACGCGATCTTTACCGCCGGCTATGAAAAGATTGACAAGGCGGTACAGGACGGTGTGCTGGACGGCATTTTCGGCACGAACTTAACTTATATTTCCGAGGAAACCCGTGCCAAGCCTTGGTTCCACGAAGTGGACGTATCCAAGTATTTGGCTTACATTATTGCAGCACTCAACCACAATCTTTCCGTTGCAGCGCTTTTGGATCCGCATGAAAAGATCAATGCGCTTTTGAAAAAACGCGGTCTTCGCTGATGCAGATCCCAAAAGACATTCGATCTGCTGTTAACAAAGCTCTTTATCGTCTCTCCATGGGGGATTTAACCTGTGGAGAGATGATGGTGTATTTAACCGACCCCAGACGAAAGAACACTGCTTTTCCCCCCGACGTGGCAGAGCGCACCGTCGCGTTTTTGTCCCAAGAGGGGCTGTTGGATGACAAGCGCTATCTTAAGCTTTTAGTCCGAAAAATGGATGAAGCGTTGTTTGGCCTCGGAAAGATTCGGGAAACTCTGATCCGTCATCGCTTTCCGCCTCGCTTTGTCGAAGCTGCACTGGCAAGAAAGATCGATTATGGTGCCAGAGCGTGTGCTCTTTTGCAAAAAAGAAGCACGACCCCCGCGCTACTTCAAACCCAGCCGGGAAGAAAGAAGCTGATGGATTATCTGGTTCGTCAGGGATACGATTACAGTACCGCAAGAAGTGCGGTGGATTCATGTTCCGAATGGGATTCTTTTTCGGAAGAATCTTCCTTTTCGGATTGAAAGGAATAACATGCAAACAAAAGTTGGATTTATCTCGCTTGGATGTCCGAAAAACGAGGTAGACTGTGAAATGATGCTGGCAAGAGTCGTGCAGGCGGGATATGAGATCGTGCCTGAGGATATTGATGCCGACGTCGTGATCGTTAACACCTGCGCATTTATTGAGAGTGCAAAGGAAGAGGGGATTGAGAACATTCTCGATCTTGCTTGGTTGAAAGAAAACAAAGGGCTTCGCGGCATCATTGTGACCGGCTGTATGGCGCAGCGCTATTTCACCGAACTGGAAGAAAACCTTCCCGAGGTGGATGCCGCGCTCAGCTTAGGCGATGAAATTTACATTGCCGATGCCATTGAACACGTGATGAGAGGGGAAAAGTATTTCCGCCACTCTCAGCCCGAAACCCTTGCCTTGGAAGGGGATCGCGTGTTCACCCACGAAAGCTTTGCTTATCTTCGCATCGCGGAGGGTTGTAACAATTGCTGCTCGTATTGTGCCATTCCCGCCATCCGTGGGCCCCTTCGTTCCCGTCCGATGGAACAGATTCTCGAAGAAGCCAAAACCATTCGGGGCATGGGCATTCAGGAAATCTGCGTGGTCGCGCAGGACACCACGGTCTACGGTCAGGACCTTTACGGACACTTGGCACTTCCGGAACTGCTTGAAAAATTAGCTTCTCCGGAACTGGGCTTCCGTTGGGTTCGCCTTCTTTACTGGTATCCCGATAAGGTGACGGAAGAGCTTTGCCAAGTGATGGCAAAATATCCCAACATTTGTCACTATATCGATCTTCCCATTCAGCATATCTCGGATTCGGTTTTGGAAAATATGAACCGCCACGGAGGAAGCGAAGCCGTGCGCCGCGCCATTTCTCTGCTTCGGGAAGCAATGCCCGACATTGCCATTCGAACCACGGTGATGCTCGGATTCCCCGGAGAAAAGGACAAGGATTTCTCCCTTCTTTCCAAGTTCGTGAAAGAAACCCGCTTTGCAAGACTTGGTGCCTTTCTTTATTCGAGGGAAGAGGGAACTCCGGCGTATACCATGGAAAATCGAACCACTGCCAAAACCAAAGAAGGAAGACTTGCTTCCTTGATGCAGACCCAACTTGCCATTACCGAAGAATATAACGGCACGTTTGTCGGAAAAGAAATGGAAGTGGTGGTGGAAGGGTATGACCCCGGTGTCAAAATGTACTTCGGCAGAACCTGTTACCACGCACCCGAAATTGACGGCGTCGTTTATTTTTCCTCCCGCAAAAAGCAAATTCCCGTCGGCGAATACGTTTCGATTCTTATTGAAGAAGTAATGGAATATGATTTAATCGGAAAAGAGGTTGTCAAATGAATTTACCCAATAAACTCACCATTGTCAGAATTCTTCTCGTGCCGGTATTTTTGTTTTTCGGACTGTTTTGCTTTCCGTTCGAAAACGGAGAAATGCTTTCCCGCATCCTGTCCGCGGTTTTGTTTGCGGGTGCAGCCATTACCGACTTTGTGGATGGTAAAATTGCCAGAAAATACGGTTTGGTAACCGATTTCGGAAAATTTATGGATCCGTTGGCAGATAAGTTTTTGGTGTTCTCTGCGATTTTGGTCTTCGTGTCTTCTCCTATGTATATGAAAGACGACGTGATGCACATCGCCCTTGTCGTCAGCGGCGCGATCGTCATTTTCCGGGAACTTGCCATTACGTCCTTACGTCTTGTGGTGATGGGAAGTCCCAAGCCGGTGGTCATTGCCGCCAGCTGGTACGGCAAGGCAAAGACGTTTTCCCAGTGCATCTGGGCGATGGTCATTATGCTCGAACCGGTTCTTTTCCCGTTTTTGCCCGGTATGATGCTTTCCTGGATTTCGACGGTTGTGATGACCGGTTTGACCATTTTGTCCGGTGTAGATTACATCAAAAGCTACTGGAGTTATCTGGATCCCACGAAATAAATTCCCCAAGGAGAGAGTATGAAACTGTTTAATGATTTGACCGGAAAAATTGAAGAACTCGGTCAAAAAGATAATTATGTAAGAATGTACGCCTGCGGCCCTACGGTTTATAACTTCTTCCACGTAGGAAATGCTCGCTGCTTTGTCACCTTTGATCTGCTTCGCAAATACTTGGAGTATCGCGGCAACAAGGTGGATTTCGTTCAGAACTTTACGGATATTGACGATAAAATGATTCGCCGCGCCGCCGAGGAAAACACCACGGTAAAAGAAGTTGCGGATCGTTATATCGAAGAGTATTTCATCGATGCGAAGGGACTGGGCGTCGCTCCGGCAACCGTTCATCCCAGAGCCACGGAAAACATTGATTCGATCATTCAAATCATTCAGACCCTGATCGAAAAAGGTCACGCCTATGAATCTCAGGGCGACGTGTATTATTCCGCCCGTTCGTTCAAGGGCTACGGAAAACTTTCCGGCAAGAACGTGGACGATCTGGAAAGCGGTGCGCGCATCGACGTTTCCGACATCAAGCGCGACCCCTTGGACTTTGCCCTTTGGAAAGCATCCAAGCCCGGCGAACCGTTTTGGGAATCCCCTTGGGGTAACGGAAGACCCGGTTGGCACATTGAGTGCTCTGCGATGGTGGATAAATATTTGGGTAAAACCATTGACATTCACTGCGGCGGTGTGGATTTGACCTTCCCGCATCACGAAAACGAAATTGCGCAGTCCGAAGGCGCGTTCGGCGTTCCGTTTTGCCGCTTCTGGGTGCATAACGGCTTTATCAACGTCGATAATAAGAAAATGAGTAAATCTCTGGGCAACTTCTTCACGGTTCGCGATGCCGCAGAAAAATACGGCTACGCCGCCATCCGTTATTTTATCCTGTCTGCCCACTATAAGAGCCCGGTGAACTTTTCTGCAGAGATTTTATCTCAGGCACAAAGCTCCGTTCAGCGTCTTTACAATTGCGAAGACAATTTGCGCTTCCTGTTGAAAAACGCCGAAGGCGCCGCCGCGCAGGAAGAGCTTGCGTTTATCGAAAAGCTTGACGCAAGAAGAGAAGAATTTGTCCGTGTGATGGATTATGATTTCAACACCGCAGACGGCATTGCCGTTCTCTTTGAGGCAGTCAAAGACATCAACATTTTCGTGCAGAGTCAGAGAAGCCGCGAAGCACTGGAAAAGATCTTTGGCTTCTATGAAGAAATTTGCGGATTGCTTGGTTTTATGAAACCCGAAGAAGAAGCCAAAGAGGGCTTTGACGACGATGCCGTAGAAGCCCTGTTGCAGGAAAGAGCGGTTGCAAAAAAAGAAAAGAACTATGCCCGCGCAGATGAAATCCGCGCCCTTTTGACCGAAGGGGGAATTGTGATCGAAGACACCCCTGCCGGAGCAAAGTGGCATCGAGCATAATAGAAAAAAAGCACCGCAAGGCGGTGCTTTTTTCATAAAGGAGCATGGGATGAAAACAGCAGAAATTGTATCCGTAGGGGATGAATTGCTTTCGGGGGCTGTGGTGGATACCAACGCCGTTTACCTCTGTGCGCAAATGCGCCGGCTCGGATATTCGGTTCGCTACCGCCAGACCTGCGGCGATCGCGAAGAAGAAATTACTTTTTCGCTCGATCTTGCTCTCTCTCGCTCGGACCTTGTCATCGTCACCGGTGGGCTCGGTCCGACCAAGGATGATCTGACAAGACAGGTAACGGGAAAGCTCTTCGATGCACCGCTTCTTTTGGATGAGAGCGTCGCCCAAAGCTTGCGCGCTTACTTTGCCAGCCGCGGGATTTCGATGAGTGACAACAATCTTTTGCAGGCGCAGGTTCCGAAAGGGGCTGAAGTTTTGCAAAACGATTGGGGAACGGCGCCGGGGCTTCTTCTTCGAAAAGAGGAGAAAAAGGTCATTCTTCTTCCGGGCGTTCCCTCTGAAATGAAAGAAATTTTCAAGCACCGTGTGTTGCCGATTTTAAAGCAAGAATCGCAAGAGCACTTTCACACCCGAGTCCTTCGTTTTTACGGGATCCCCGAATCGGTTTTGGATGAGAAATTGGGAGATTTGATCGGTAGAGAAGATTTTCTCGTCGCACCGTACGCCGGTGGCGGGGAGGTGCAGATTTGTGTTACAACTTGGGAAGAAGAAAAATCCGCCGCAGAGCGGTCCTGTGAAACTATCGTGAATGAAATCCTAAAACGTGTGGGAGATTATTGTTACGGGGAAGGCGACGACACCCTTGAGCGCGTGCTGGTTAAGCGCTGCCGCGAACAAAACGTTTTGCTTGCCACCGCGGAAAGCTGCACGGGGGGACTTCTTTCTCAGCGAATCACTTCTTGTCCCGGTTCTTCGGAAATCTTCCGTTTAGGGCTTTGTACCTATTCGGAGGAAGAAAAAGCAAAGCGGCTGGGGGTTTCTACCGAAACGCTTTCCCGTTTCGGTGTATACAGCAAGCCCTGCGCCTTGGAAATGGCAAGAGGGGTCCGCTCTCTTTCCGGTGCCAAGATCGGCATTGGCATTACCGGAATTGCAGGACCGAGCGGCGGTACCGAAGAAAATCCGGTCGGAACGGTTTATATTGCGGTTGTGACGGAACAAGAGGAAATTTGCGAGCGCTGTGTGTTCGGCCCCGAAAAAGCAGGACGCGACTGGATTCGCCGTTTGGCTTCCTCCAAAGCACTTGCTATGGCGCTTTCTCTTCTTTCCTAAACGCACTTCGCTAATAAGAAACCGAATTTGACAAAAAAATTAAGAAAATACTTGATTTTTTTTCACATTCTTGTTATAATGGCTTAAATGTTTTCAAAGGACTGTGATGATAGGAGCCAATTATGATTTCAAAAGAAGTTACGGTTTTGAATAGCGTTGGTTTGCACGCAAGACCCGCTACTTATTTCATTCAAAAAGCAAATAGTTTCAAAAGTTCGCTTTGGGTAGAATGCGGCGATCGCAGAGCCAATGCAAAGTCGCTTTTGGGAATCCTTTCGCTCGGGATTACCAAGGGGACTCGCATCAATATCATTGCAGACGGCGCTGACGAAGCAGATGCCGTAGAGGGTCTTTCCAATTTGATCCTTGCCGGCTTTAACGACTGATTTTCATACCGCTTGCCCAAAAAGGCAAGCGGTATTTTTCTATATTGGGAGTTTAAGATGAAAGAATATATCCCCCAGATCCTTTCTCCGGAAACCTTGTTGGAAAAAGCAAAAAGTTTACCGAATTTGCCCGGTGTTTATTTGTATTTCGATCGAAACGGAAATATCATCTACGTGGGAAAAAGCCGCAGCTTGAAAAAACGCGTCTTGAGCTATTTTCAAAATCGCGGCAAACACACTCCCAAAACCGAACGCTTGGTGCAACAAATTTCGGATTTGCAAACCATTGTAACCTCCTCGGAGGAGGAAGCTTTGATTTTGGAAAATGAAAAAATCAAATTGCATCAGCCAAAGTTTAACATTCGATTGAAGGACGATAAGAACTATC
Source organism: Eubacteriales bacterium (assembly GCA_045580105.1). Lineage (GTDB taxonomy): Bacteria > Bacillota > Clostridia > Oscillospirales > SIG627 > RGIG5579. The sequence continues at coordinate 33,872 of JAZNNH010000045.1, forward strand.
CTTATATCCGTCTTTCGCTGGGAGAGGCGTATCCCCGACTTGCCTTTACAAGAAAAAGAGATAAGAAAAACGATAAGAATCGCTATTTTGGCCCTTACAGTTCCTCGAGTGTCGTTCGCACTGCCATTGATACGGCAAACAAGCTCTTTTGCCTGCCGAGCTGTAACCGGCAGTTTCCCCGTGACATCGGAAAGGGAAGACCTTGCTTGTATTATCATTTGGGAAAATGTATGGGCGTCTGCACCGGCAAAATCACGCCTGCGGAGTATGCTAAAAAAATTGAAGAGGTCATCCTCTTTTTCAAACACGACAACAAGAAAATTATCGATACCTTAAAAACGCAGATGGAACAAGAGGCGGAGAAAATGAATTTCGAGCGGGCAGGGGAGCTGCGCGATCGGATTCGCGCCTTGCAGGCGATTTCGGGTGCAAAACAAATCGTCCGGGATTTGAATTTCGATGCGGACGTGTTCGGTGTCTTTTCCGATGTGCTCGGCGGCTGCATCAATCTGCTTTCGGTTCGCGAGGGAAGTGTGGTGGACAGCACCAATTTCCATTTCGGTGCGGATGAAATTCTCGATGCGGAAAACTTTTCTTCGCTTCTTCTGTCCTTGTATCGGGCAAGAAAAATCCTGCCCAGTCAAATCCTTTTGCCGGAAGAGCTTTGGAACGAAGAAAATGAAGTGCTGACACAAGTGCTTTCCCGCGAAAAAGACGCGCGCCTTCGGATTCGCATTCCTGTGCGCGGAGACGGAAGAGCCATTTTGCAAATGGCAATGGAAAATGCAAAAGCGGCCGCTCTTCACCGCAGAGCGCAGTTTGAAAAGGATGAGAAAATCTTGGTTTCTCTTGCCACGCTTTTGGGACTTGAGGTTCTGCCGGAGAGAATCGAGAGCATCGACATTTCCAACTTCGGAGCAAGTGCCATCAGCGCAGGAATCATCACCGTGCAAAACGCTCGCTTTTTGAAACGCAGCTATAAGAGCTTTACCATCGAAAAAGATCATCCGGACGACCCGCTTTGTATGTACGAAGCCATTTCCAGACGAATGCAGCGCTATTTGGACGCAGATGAAAACTTTGCCCCTCTTCCGGATTTGATTTTAGTGGACGGTGCCACAGCACAGGTTCGAGCCGTGAAACAAGCACTCTCGGAAAAAGGAATGGAAATTCCGGTGTTCGGTATGGTAAAGGATGCCTTCCACAAAACAAGGTGTCTGACCGACGGCGAGCGTGACATTTCTATTGCCCACGATCAAGAACTCTTCCAATTTATCTACAAAATTCAAGAAGAGGTGCATCGTTTCAGCATTTCCCGAATGGATTCGCAACGAAGAAAAAAAGTCAAATCCTCTGCGCTCACCAAAATTTCGGGAATCGGGGAAAAGAAAGCGGGGGTCTTACTCAAAGCGTTTGGCAGCATCAAAGCCATTCGGCATGCCGATCAAGCACAGCTTCAAGCGGTCAAAGGCATCAGCAGATCGGATGCCGAGGCCATTTACCAGTATTATCATAAACCAAGCGAAAGGAACGTTTTGTCATGATGAGAATTATTACCGGAACCGCCAAAGGCGTCCGTCTTTACACTTTGCCGGGAGACGCGGTGCGCCCCACCACGGAAATGGCAAAAGAGGGGATTTTCAGCGCCATTCAATTTGACCTTGCCGGAAAAACCTTTTTGGATCTGTTTGCCGGTTCGGGTCAAATGGGTCTGGAGGCCATCAGCCGCGGCGCTGCTTCCTGCACCTTTGTGGATTGCAGTGAAGATTCTTTGAAAATCGTTCGCAAAAACATTGAAAAAACCGGTTTTACCGCAAAGAGCCGCGTGCTGAGAAGCGAATACGGAGAATACATCAAATCCGCTTCCAAGAGAGGGCAGAGCTTTGACTATATCTTTTGCGATCCACCCTATGAAAAAGATTTGAGCGCAGAGCTTGTTAAGCGCATCGTTCGCGGTGGACTCATTCGTCCCGGCGGACTTTTGATGGTCGAAAGCGCTAACCCCGATTTGGAGGAAAACAAAATCCCCGATGCGGTTAAAAAACAGATCAAGAGCATCAAGCTTTATCAGTTTTCCAAGTGCTTCGTGCACTTTGTTCGCATCAAAAACGAGGAAGAGAAATGAAACGACTTGCCATTTTACCGGGAAGCTTTGACCCGCCAACCTTAGGGCACGTATCTCTTGCCCGCCGAGCCGCTGCCATTTTCGGCTCTTGCCGCGTTGTGGTGATGAACAATCGCGACAAACAATATCTCTTTTCTCTCGAAGAGCGTTTTTCGTTTTGCAAGGCGGCGTTTTCCGAGGAGGAAAATATTACCGTCGACGTATTTGAGGGAATGCTCTATGACTACGTAAAACAAACAAAGCAAGAGGCGGTCCTCGTTAAAGGCGTGCGCAACGAAAAAGACTTCTTATATGAAAAACAGATGGCGGATTTTAACTTTGAACACTGTGGTGTCGAAACGCTTTATCTGGATGCCAAGGGCTCTCTTCAGGAGCTGTCTTCCACCTTGGTAAGAGAAAAAATCCAAAAAGGGGAGGACCTTTCCGCCTATTTGCCGGAAAATGTCATAAAACATTTACAAAAAAAATTGTAAATATTTTGTTAACAAGCCCTCGAAATTCTTAAAAAACTATTGAAATTATAGAAATACTTCGCTATAATGGGACTCAGAGGGGGAGAAAGTGGTAAAAAGTGGGTAAAAAATCCATTTTTTATCACGGTTTCCTGCCCCTCCCGTTATGGAGGGGTATTTTTTATTTTTTTCAAGAAAGGAGAGGACAGATGAATCGATCGTTTTGCGGTGAATACAAATGTGCCGCTGATGTCAAAGGCAGACTTCTGATTCCGTCCAAAATGCGGGAATTGTTCCCCGAGGGCGAAGCGATGGTTCTGGTTCGCTCCTTGGATCGCTGTATCAGCATCTACACCGAAGAAAAATGGCGCTTTTTCGAAGAGAAAATCGCCTCCTTGCCCGAAACCGATTCTCGTGAGGTTCGTCGATTCTTCTACGCCTCGATGCAGTACGCAGAACCGGATCATCAAGGAAGAGTCTTGCTTCCTGCCGGACTTCGCGAATTTGCACAGATCGAAAAGAGTGTGGTGGTCATCGGATGCGGCGATCACGCCGAAGTTTGGGATGAAGAAAGCTACACCCGCTACACCGGCGAAAACCGAACCGACTCCGTCGAAGAGATTCTCAAGAGGAACGGTCTTTAATGGCGTTCTCTCACAAGCCGGTTCTGTATCACGAAACGGTTGACGGACTTAGCGTAAAGCCCGATGGGGTTTACGTCGATTGCACCCTCGGCGGTGCAGGGCATTCCTCGCTTCTGCTTTCCAAACTGGAAAGCGGCAAACTCATCGCCTTGGATCAGGATATGGATGCCATCGAGAATGCCAAGAACAAGCTTGCTCCTTACGAAGGAAAATTTGAGTTAGTTCACACCAACTTTGAACAAGTGGGTGCCGTTCTTTCCGAGCTTTGTCCGGATGGAATCGACGGTGCCATGATCGATTTGGGTGTTTCCTCTTATCAGCTTGATACACCGGAGCGCGGCTTTTCCTACCATCACGACGCCCCCTTGGATATGCGTATGGACCGAAAAGCGCCCCTTTCTGCAAAAGAGGTCGTAAACACCTATTCTCAAAACGATCTTTGTCGTATTTTGAGAGATTATGGGGAAGAGAAGAGGGCATCGGCGATTGCCCGTGCCATTGTTGCGGCAAGACAGATTTCTCCCATCGAAACGACCCTTGGCTTGGCAGAAATTATCAAAAGCGTATTTCCCGCCAAAGAGCGCTTTGAAGGCAAGCACCCCGCTCGCCGAAGCTTTCAGGCGATTCGCATTGAGGTCAACCGCGAATTGGACGTGATTCCCACCACGCTCCATCAATTGGTGGAGCACCTAAAGCCCGGCGGAAGACTTTGCGTCATCACCTTTCACTCTCTGGAAGACAGAGTGGTCAAAGAATGCATCCGAGGATACATGGAGGGCTGCACCTGCCCCCGCGATTTCCCCGTTTGTGTATGCGGGTTTGAACCGAAACTAAAATCGATCACCCGAAAACCCATCGTTCCCTCACAGGAAGAAGAAAACGAAAATCCGCGCAGCCGAAGTGCAAAACTGAGGATTGCTGAAAAATTGTAACAATCGGGAGGACTTCTCATGGATACCATGTACCGGAAAAAAGCCCGGGAATTAGAAGAGCAGCTTTCTGAACAAAAGAATCAAAACAAGAAAAAGCACGTGTCCGATTCGTTTCGTCCGAAGGTGCGCCCCAGAGAAACGCACCCGGATCCCGTGGACGCTCAGCAGAGAATTTCTGAAAACTTAAATCAGCTGAACCGCCGTCTGGTCGAGCATCCTGCCGGCGCGCTTGCCCGCGGAAAGCAAAAAGCACAAGAAGTCGCAGCCGTGGGCGAAGACCGTGGCGACAAGGTCGTCACTCGTGCCGCCGGAATCAAAGCACCCGCACCGCTTGCCATCATCTTCTCTTGCGCTCTGATTGCCGTTGTGTTCATGTATATGCTGACCCTTTACGTTCAGATTGAAGAATACTCTCATTCCATTGACGTGATGGAATCGGAGATTGCTGAACTCAAAGACGAAGCAACGCAGCTTGAGGTGCAATTGGAAAACAAATACGACTTGGACGAAGTGGAACGCATTGCAACCCAAGAATACGGAATGGTAGCGGCATCGTCTTTGCCGAAAAAATACATCTCGGTCACGCAGGAAAAGGACGTGTGGCAGGAAACCGAAACGGAAAAAGAAAATTCGTTTTGGGACTCTGTATTTGAAAAAAACGGGAAGAGCGGGGAATAAAGCGCTTCCCGACGGAATAAGTATACAAAAGAGGAAAGATTGTGCAAATCGAGTAAAGGATTACCTTTACTCTTTTTGACAATTTAGACACCTCTTTTCTGATAGAATGATTGGAAAAAAGGAGGAGTTATGTTTTCGGATTTGCAGCCGGGAAGACTGAAACTGAACAAAAGAAGCACTTATGTTTTGCTCTTTTTCATTCTTTGTGCCGTCCTCTTGATTTCCAGACTTTTTTATCTTCAGATCACAAATTTTGATCAGTATCAATCCGATACGGTCAGCCAATATACCAAAGAAACGGTCATCAAAGCCAAACGCGGCACCATCTACGACCGCAATATGAAAGTGCTTGCCATCAGCACGACCGTGGAGCGTGTTTTCATTTCTCCCAACACCATTCCCAATCTTTCCGTTGCCTCCTACGTGGAAACCTTAGTGGAGGACATCAAAGATAAGGAAGAACAAAAAGAAGAAAGAACCCGTCTGCTCTCGCAGTTTTCCGATACCTCCATCACCGTTGCGCAGGATATTGCAAACGAGCTTTCCTCAAGCTTGGGTGTGGATCAGAGAATGGTCATGGAGAAGATTGCCAAGGTTCACCGTGCCGATGAAACCATCAAAAAGCAGGTGGAATTGGAAGAGACGGCAGAAATTAAGAAAATGGTGTCTGCCAAGCACTATTCGGGTATGATTCATTTTTCGGAGGAATCCAAGCGGTATTATCCGTATTCTGCTCTTGCCAGCCACATCATCGGCTTTACCGGAACAGACGGCTACGGGCTCTCCGGCATTGAAGCATATTACAACGAACTGCTCACCGGCCAAGACGGCAAAATCGTTGCGGCAAAGGATGCCCACGGCAACGATATGAGCACCAAATACGAAAGCTACGTGGATGCTGTCGACGGATCCGACGTCATGCTGACGGTAGACTGGACCTGTCAGAGCATCTTGGAAAAATATTTGAGCGAAGCACTTCAGGAATCCCAAGCCAGAAACCGTGTTGCCGGCATCATTATGGACGTCAACACCGGCGAAATTTTGGGAATGGCAACCAAGCCCGACTTTGATTTGAACGATCCTTACACCTTGGATGCCATCTCGCAAGCGCTTGTGGATGCCTTTTCCGGTACCGAAGAAGAGAAAACCCAGTATAAGGTTGCCCTTTTAAATGAACTTTGGAAAAACAAAGCGGTAACGGAATTGTACGAACCCGGTTCCACCTTTAAGATCATCACGTCCGCTATGGTAATGGAAGAAAACTTGGTCGGTGCGACTGAATCCTTCCATTGCAGCGGTTACATTCGCATTCCCGGTCTTTCCCAGCCGATTCACTGCCACAAACGAGGCGGTCACGGCACCTTGAACTTTGAAGGTGCTCTCGGCTTTTCCTGCAACCCCTTTTACGTGGTGATGAGCCAAAGATTGGGAAAAGATCTGTTCTACAAGTATTACAAAGCATTCGGATACAACGAAACCACAGAGGTGGATATTTACGGAGAAGCGAAAAACCTCTTCTTTGATCTGAACAGTTACTCCAGCGTCGACGCCGCGTGCGCCGCGTTCGGACAGAACTTTAAGGTTACTCCGATTTCGCACTTGCGTGCGATTTGTGCGGTGGCAAACGGAGGCAATCTTGTCACCCCGCACGTGTTGAAAGCAAGTCTTGACAACGACGGCAACGTCGTGGAAAGCTACGCAACGGAAGTGAAGCGTCAGGTGGTTTCCAAGGAGAACTGCGAGGTTCTCTGGGAATATCTGTACCGAAGCGTAGAAGATCAGGGCGGCAACCGAAACGCTGCCGTTCACGGTTATAAGGTAGCGGCAAAGACCGGTACTTCAACCAAAACGGAAAAAAGCCAAGGAGAAGAAAAGTTTTACGTTTCTTCTTGCGTGGCATTCGCACCGGCGGACAAGCCGGAAGTGGCCGTCATCGTTCTGGTAGACGAGCCGGTTGGAAACTATTACGGTTCCACGGTTGCAGCACCCTACGTTGCCAAAATTCTTTCGGAAGTGCTTCCGTATCTGGGCGTAGAACCCGAATACACCAAGGATGAATTGGCAAGCTTGGGTGTAGCCATCAGCGATTATACCGGCAGAAGTCTTTCCTATGCATCCAGCAATTTGCAGGGCAAAGGTCTTGTGGCTGAGGTAGTGGGCAACGGAAGTGTTGTGGTTGCACAATCTCCCGTGGCAGGTGTCAAAGTTCCCGGTGGCGGCAAAGTCGTGCTTTACACCGAGGAAGGACTTAACACTCCCAGCTGTACGGTGCCCAACGTCATCGGAAAGAGCGCCGCGGCGGCGAACCGGGCCATTGTCAATGCCGGTCTGAATATTGAAATTGCAACCGGTACGCTTGCCTCGTCCGAAGGTGCCGTGGTCGTCAAACAAAGCATTGCAGCCGGAGAGAGCGTGCTCCCCGGTACGGTCATTACGATCGATTTCCGCCACTACGACGGCGTGACTGACTAAAAACTCAATCAAGGAGGAAAAAACAGATGAAACTTTTCGACGTGCTTGCCGACATTACGGTTTTAGAGTGGCACGCAGATCCCGATCTTGAGATTGCGTCTGTATCCTCCGACAGTCGGAAAATCATTCCCGGGGCAGCTTTCGTTGCCATCAAGGGTCTGAAAAGCGACGGACGTGATTTTATTCCCGGTGCGATGGAAAAAGGGGCAGTGGTTGTCATTTGCAGCGAAGCACCGAAGCAAGACGTTCCCTACGTTTTGCTTTCCGATACCCGTATGACGCTATCTCTCATGCTTTCCAATTTCTATTCGCATCCCGAAAAAAGCTTTCGCCACGTGATCGGCATCACGGGAACGAACGGCAAAACCACCACGTCCTTTATGATCAAAAGCATTTTCGAAGTGGCGGGACACAAGACCGGCTTGATCGGAACCACCAAATACCTTGTCGGAAACGAAGAATACAAGGTTGACGGCTCTGCCGC